>JAPWUY010000023.1 GCA_028275295.1 Thermodesulfobacteriota bacterium
AGCTCGCTCCCCTTTATCATGTGGCACTGGTAATCCTCACCGTGCTTGCACCCGAGAAGGAGCACCCCGTCTATCCCTTTGGAAAGGGCATCTGCTATCCATATGAGGTTGAGGGATCCAAGGCACCTGAGGGGTATGACCCTCACGTAGGGATCCCAGGAAAGCCTTCTCTGCCCCAAAATATCCAGGGCAGGGTAAGCATCGTTCTCACATGCCAGCACTATGACCCTGGGCTTTTCCTCCTCTTCTTCGGGCACCTCTATGGCCTTTATCATCGACCCTATCATATCAACGGAGTAATCCTTGAAGGAGATTATCCTCTCGGGGCAGGAGCCCATGCATATGGAGCACCTCCTGCACCTTGTGGGGTTGGGGAGGGGATTTGCCTTCTCGTCCTCGTTTATGGCCCCGAATGGACATTCCTCGGTGCAGCGTTTGCACTGGGTACACCTCTGCATGAAGAACTCTGGCCAGGAGCGGTCCCCTGCCCTTGGATGGACAGCCTCCCCCCTCGAGGTCATCTCAACGCATTGTATGGCCTTTAGGGCAGCTCCCCTGCCGTCTTCCTCCGCCCCGAGCATGTCCATGGGTTGCCTCACACACCCAGCAGCATATATACCCGTTCTCCTGGTCTCATATGGGAAGCATATGAAATGGGAGTCAGGCATTCCGTAAAAGAGCTTGGGCAACTCTGGACCCTGCCGGTAGTCGAGGTGGAGGACCATCCCTTCCTTCTGCCTATCTGCGACGGAGGCCTGTTCTGTCTTCTGGCTTTGGTCAGCTTGAAGGAGACTCTCGTACACCTTCACCATGTCTCCTTCCACTGCCATTGAGGGGACCATGCCTGTTGCCAGGACCACCATGTCCGCTTCCAGAAGGAGCTTTTCTCCAGTGAGCATATCGTCCACCTCTACAGCTATCTTCCCATCCCCGCCCTGTGCGACGGAGGCCACCTCCCCCTTCACGAACACTACCCCCTCTTTCTGGGCTCTCCTGTAGAATTCCTCGTACTGGCCCGGAGTTCTCATCTCCTTGTACACTATGAAGGCCGCCGCCGAAGGATCCTGTCCTTTCAGGTAGAGGGCTTGTTTGAGGGAGACCATGCAACAAACAGAGGAGCAATAGGGAAGATGCTCCGGGTCCCTGGAGCCCGCGCACTGGATGAATACCACTGTCTGGGGCTTGGAGCCATTGGAAGGTCTCTTGAATTCTCCTGTCTTGGCCATCATCTCTTCCAGCTCGATATTTGTCACAACATCTTGAATTGCGCCGTACCCCAGATGACCTAATCGGGTGGGATCGTAGGGCTTCCAGCCCGTTGCCTGGACAATGGCCCCCACTTTGAAGCTCTCCTCTCCCTGCGGGCCTTTCACGAACACATCGAACATCCCAGGTGCACCCTGGATCTTCTGGATTTCAGCGGAGCAAATCACCCTGATGTTCTTCTCCTCGCCCACCTTGGAGATGAGATCTTGTACTCCCACATCCTCCAGCTCCCTGTAAGGAGGGTTGAAGGGGTAGCGTTTGAACTGTCTCGCCATCCACCCCCCGAGCCTTTCCTCTTTCTCCACGAGGACCACTCCATAGCCTGCCCTGGCCGCTTCCAGCGCGGCGGTCATTCCAGCCACGCCCCCGCCAACCACCAGTATCGTCTTGTCCACCTCTGCCTGGAATGGCTCCAGAGGCTCTGACTTCTGGACCTTGACAATGCCCATTCTGAGATAATCCTCAGCGGCCATCTGGGTGTCCTCTCCACCGGGCTCGAGGCACCAGGCCACCTGCTCCCTCAAGTTGACCCTCTCCAAGACCACATGGTCGGGGAACTGGAACACCTCGTTGAGAACCCGTGGAGAGCATGCAGCCAGAACAATTCCATTCACCCCTTCTCCATCCAGGTCCTTCTTTATGCTTTCGAGGCCCTCCTCCGTGCAGTAAGCCGCGTGCCTTCTGCACACTGGCACCTTCATCTCAGAGCGAGCCACATTCAGCAGCTTTTCAACATCCAAAGAACTTCCGATCCCGCATCCTTCACAGACATAGACCCCTATTTTCTTCTCCCCCATAGAGCCCTACCTCCTCTTCAATGACTGAATTGCCGAGAGAGCTGCCCCAGTGGCATCCTGGACCGTATGAGCCACATCCACAGGCTTCTTCACACAACCAGCAGGTATAATCCCGGTCTCCTCCGACGGGACCAGGAACCCGTAATCATCGCAAGGAACCTCAAAAGGCACTGGGGACTTGACCGTCGTGGGGACGATGCCCGTTGCCAGGACAACCAGATCTGCCCTGGAGGTGATCCCCTCACCTTTGTCAACATCTTCAACCCTGAGGATCAGCTCTCCTGTAGCTTTGTCCGGGAAAATCTCGGCCACCTTTCCCTTGACAAAGGTTATCTTTGGGTCGGCTTTCGCTTTCACGTAGAGATCTTCCAACCTTCCCAGGGCCCTTATGTCTATATAGAAGATGGTCACTTCCGCATCCGGATACTGTTCCCTGACATAGAAGGCTTGTTTGAGGGATGCGGAACAGCACACTCCAGAGCAATAAGGCAAGTGGTTTTCGTCCCTCGAGCCCGCACACTGCACAAACGCTACCCTGCGCACTTCTCCACCGTCACTGAGCCTCGATATCTTTCCTCCGGTTGGCCCACCCACGGCAGAGAGCCTTTCCATCATCACGTTGTTTATGAGATTGGGATTCTTGCCGAAACCGTAGTAATCGATCCTGGAAGCATCATAGGGGTCCCAGCCCGTGGCCCAGATGATGGCTCCGGCGTTCAACGTGAGGACTTGCTCCTTCATGTCCAGATCTATGGCACCGAAGGGACAGACCTCCACGCATTTTCCGCAGTCCTTCCCGAGACAAACCGATGGGTCGATCACGTATCGGTTGGGAAAGGCCATCTCATGGGGAAGATAGATGGCCTTGGTCTTGTCGAGTCCGTAGTTGAAATCATTGGGCCTTTCCACCGGGCATACTGCCTCACATGCGCCGCAGGCAGTGCATTTGGAATTGACGAACCTCGGCGATACCTTAACCTGGACCTTGAAGTCACCCTTTTTGCCTTCTATGGAGGTGACGCGCGTCATTGTGTGAACTCGCACCCTTGGATTCTTGCGAATCCTCCTGAAGTTGATCTCCAGACCACACTGGGGAGGGCACATCTTGGGAAAATACCGATTGCTCCTGATCACCCTTCCTCCAAGATACGGGGCGAGCTCCACGAGGTCCACCGGAAAGCCGACTTCCGCCACTTCAACAGCTGCAGTGATTCCAGCTATCCCTCCACCCACTACCACAATCCCATCCCCTGCCATGGGTTCCACCTCCAACTGCTCTTTTCTCCTACTCCAAGAAATCAACAAATTCGCGTTATTTTACTGGGATGGGGGGCAGGTGTCAACGACAGGGGGCTGAGGGGCGCTCGCAAACTCCGGTCTTGGAACTCATCGACTGTGGGAGCACTCGATCTTCCTTCTCTCATGTGACGGTCGGGTCCTTATGGAGGATTTCCTTTCGAGGTGATTGGGGAACACCTTTTGAGACAAACCGAGTCAAGTACCATGTCTCCACTCCCAGTATTGTCTCCGAGGCAACCGTCTCGAAGCCAAAGGCCCTGTAAAAGGAGAGGTTCCTCGGATTCGAGGTCTCGAGGTGACAGATCTTCCCTGCTTTTTCAGCGATGGAACAAACTTCTTCCATGAGCATGGAACCGAATCCCTTCCCTTGAAAGGCAGGATGTGTCCCGAGGATTTCGAGATAGTAATGGGGCTCCCTGGGATGTCTCCTCCGAACGGAACTGGTCCAGGTAAGCCATCTTGCAAGCCCACGAAACCCTGCTCGGAAAATACCCTTGGAAAGGATGGAGAGCTCCAGAAAGATGGGAGGAGGATAGCTTCCGGGAGAATAGAGAAGAGCCACGGACCTCACCTCTGCGCCATCTTTGAGGCAAAGCTCCATCCTTCCCGGGACCTTTTCCCCGAGGGCCACCTGGAACATGGTCTCGAGTTTCGCCAATCTACGGTTGGGCTCAACCTTCTTAAGGATGGAGCAGACTATGGGATCCTGGAAAAAAGCCTGGGCTAGAACTTTAGCGGCCCTTTCCAGATCCGAGCCTTCGAGGTTGGAGAGGACAGGCGCCATGAAACCAAGACCTTTTGTTACTAGCCTTTTTTCTGAGGGCCCTTGAGCCTCCAAGTTTAGCAAAAAACAGCTCTCCCACAAATCCCATCTTCCGTGGCAGATACGGAGGCATATCTCCCTTCCTCCATCAGGTCCGGCAAAAAGGTGCTGACAAGGAAGCAATGGGAGATAACCGGCAATTTTTTCCCAAGGCTCACTCTAGGGCGATCCTCACACTCGGACCCCGATCATCGGGGGGGTGATGGGAGTCGCTTTGATTAGGAGCCCGATCTCTCGAGGTGGCCCCTTGTGGCCCGAAGAAAGCATTCAGGCCCAAGGGGCACCATTTGGCCCATTGCCTCAGAACACTATAATGGGCTTTCCGGTCACTTGCTTCCAAGCGAAGTTCAGGAAGAAAAACCCGAAGAAGATCACATTGAGGATCAGGACCAGGTACGACCACCATGTGGCCTTGGCGGGCTTGGGCAGCTTGCTGTTCAAATACATCAAAATTATCGGAAAGAAGAGAGAAGCGAAGTTGGACATGTTGGCCGAGATCATGATCAGCTCTGTCGGCAAAGCCAAGTGGATCAAGATGGCGATCAAGATCGCCAGCCCTATCATGTAGGGATAATAGAATCGCCTCGGGCCAATCCGAGAATCGAGGTATTTTTGGTCCGCAACGATCTCCTCGAAAGATGGCATAAGCATAGTCCGTATCATCAACTGATCTCAGACGAGGCGGACCCAAGCCTTTCGGTCCGTGAAGCTTGAGGCCGAGATGGGCAGACGGACCTTGAGAGCTTTACGAGTCTCTACTCGAGGCCTAAGAAGTCAAGGATTACAGGGCAGCTCCCATCTCGCGTCAGAGCTCCCCAAGGAGAGCGCAGTCTAATGTTTATTGGGGGTGATGCTCCCATTTTCCGGATGCTGGGAGGCTCCTATTGGATCGCAGATTCAATCTCCAATGAAGGACTGAAACCCGATCCATCCCATAGGATCTGAGGAGCCCAGGAGGATCGCCTTTGGTGCCAAGCCATCTCCGCTCGGCCAAGGACGAACCAGAGGGCCCAAGTGTTCCAAGGGACGTGGGACAAAGAGCTCCCCATGGAGCTATGGGCTACGGCCATTCGCCATTGGCAGAGAAGGCCCGATGGGGTTTAGGCTAAAACCTGACCTGATTCCGCAAGAGGCTCAGAGGTATTCTCCCTTAGGAAGTATGGAGCTCGGTAAAGGGAGTTCAGTTTCCGCGTCTTTCGCATGGTGAAAGGCCGGTTAATTCAGGAAATTCAGGAAGGACCACTTAATGCGTCCAAGTGCCTTGGGCCGGAGACTGCTGGGAAAGCACTTCACTTTGCCTCTGAGGGGAGCGGCTTCAGTCCTCGGGGCTTGCCCAGATGATGTGGGCCTTGTTGATTATGAGGACATTTTCTCCCTTTCCCCTGGATGTGGCATTGAAGACCACTATGAAGGGCTTTTCTCCCTCCGTGAAGATCTCGCTTACCCTGTCGAATCCGTCTCGCTCACAGCTCAAGTTCACATGCCCCACCACAGTGCTCCCATCCGCGCACCTTATCTTCACCTTTGCCGGTCTGCAGACCCTCTGGAACTTGCCTTGCTTGTCCTGAGCCTCGAGGGTCACTCCCAGAGGGCCCGTTCCACGACCTACCGCCTGTCTCACTGGCACTTCCTCTATCTCGTACTTGGAGTTCTCCGTCTCGAACCCCCTTAGGGTAACCCTTTGGATGATACCTGTTCTCAGCACCCTCCCATTGTCCTGAAAGACATAGTAGCGCCTTCCAGCCTCGGGTCTGTGGCGCTCCCATCCTTCTCTCACCTCGTCTATGGGCATGACATCATCGTCGCTTCCCCAAACCTTCCGAATCCTTACTCTTCTTGCGAACTCTCTCTCTTTGGAGTCACTTTCCATGGTCTTTTCCCCTTTTTTGGGATCATGATGCGAGAGGGGGGAGTTGAACCCCCACGGGTTGCCCCACTGGATCCTAAGTCCAGCGCGTCTGCCAGTTCCGCCACTCTCGCTCCCAGGATTCCAGGATCATTGTCTTATGTGAGGCCGGGCCTCGTCAATCCCGTATGTTCGAGTGAATCCTCCAGGGATCCTTGGGACTCCGAGTCCTCGGGCCAAAAGGGCAAGCTCCTTGGAGAGTCGAATTCTTTCGGGGACCATGGCCCCTTGGGAGCAACTCCAGGGTGGGGAGCCAGTGGCGCGAGAGAGGACGGATCTTTTGGCCGAGGGAGGATGGAGCCTGATCTTTTCGCCTCACTGAAAGTCCCTGCTCTTTTTTCTCACCCCTTTCAAATGGAGATCTGGCACCCAGAGACTCCTTGCAACCAGATTGACCACATCTCCTTCCACCTGAAGCGTCCCCGAGACTCCCACAACAGGTGCTGTCTTCACAAGCCCCATGTGCTTCGCGTAAAGATGAGGCCATATAACCACATTGACAAATCCCGTCTCGTCTTCCAGGGTGAGGAAAGTGACCCCTCGGGCTGTGCCTGGACGCTGCCTGCAAATGACCAATCCGGCATACCTCACGAACCTTCCATTTGGCATGCCGCAGATCTCCTGGGCTGTTGGAAGGCCCTTTTTTCTCAGCTCCGCTCTCACCATGGCAAGGGGATGGGCCAGAGGGCTGTGATCTTGAGTCCTGTAGTCCCACAGGACTGTCTCCCAAAAACTGAGGGGGGTAAAGCTCACCTTTGGCTCATTTTCAGTGATGCTGAGGGATGGCCTGGATCTCGAGGCCACCCCCAACACCTCCCACAGGGCATCCCTCCTTTCCTTCCTGAGAGACTCCAGGGCTCCTGCCTGTGCCAAAACACAAAGGACGTCCTTGCTGAGAGAAGATCGCCTGACAAAGTCTTCCACGCTCTCAAAGGGCCCCTCCTCTCTCGCTCTTCGGATTCTCTCCCAGTCCCCTTCTCCCACACCTTTGACGAATCTGAGCCCCATTCGAACGGCAAACTTGGGAGGCACTCCCCATTTTCTTGGGAGGCAATGGTCCTCTTCCTCCATCAGGGGCTCCAAAGTGCAGTCCCACTCACTGTGAACTACCGAGGCTGGCCTAACCTCCACCCCATGGCGCTTGGCGTCCTCTATGATGGTGGCCGGGGAGTAGAAACCCATGGGCTGAGCATTCAGAAGGCCACATGTGAATTCCGCGGGCCAATGGCGTTTGAGCCATGCCGAAGCATAACTTATGAGGGCAAAGCTCGCAGCGTGGGATTCTGGGAATCCGTATTCTCCGAAACCCTGGATCTGTTGAAAGACTCTCTCTGCGAACTCAAGGGGTATCCCCTTGGCCAACATCCTCGAGATGAGCCTCTCCTTGTGCCTCCCTATCCTTCCCCCTTTCCTCCATGCAGCCATGTCTCTTCGAAGCTGGTCCGCCTCCCCTGGGGTATAGTCTGCCGCGACCATTGCCAGGCGCATGACCTGCTCCTGGAATATGGGGACTCCGAGCGTCTTTTCCAGAACTGGCTTCAGACATTCATGGGGATACTCGATGGGCTCCTCTCCTCTTCGCCTCCTGAGATAGGGATGGACCATCCCACCTGTTATGGGACCTGGCCGAATTATGCTTATTTCTATGACCAAATCGTAGAAAGACCTCGGCTTCAGCCTGGGTAACATGGACATCTGGGCCCTGCTTTCGAGCTGGAAGACCCCCACTGTGTCTCCTTTTGAGATCATCTCATAGGTGTCGGCATCCTCAGGGGGGATGGTGGCCATGGAAAGCTTCACCCCGTGGTGTTTCTCCAGGAGACGGAAACAGAGATCGAGATGGGTCAGGGCCCCCAATCCCAGGAGATCTACCTTGAAGAGCCCCAAATCCTCTATGTCCTCTTTGTCCCACTGGATCACTGTCCTGCCCTCCATGGTGGCCCTCTCAATGGGGACTATGTCGCAGACAGGCTCATGACCCAAAAGGAAGCCCCCGGGATGGATGGACAGGTGTCTAGGGGTATCCAGGATCTCGGAAGAAAGCTCCACCAGCAATCTGTGGGATGGAAGCTCCGGATCCATGCCAGCCATGCGAAGATACTCTTGGGAGACCTCCCCATGATGGGGAAGGAGCCTTGCAAGTCTATCGAGAGACGTCTCGGGAAGTCCCAGGGCTTTCCCCACGTCCCTCACAGCCAGCTTTGGCCTGTATCGGATGAAATTGGCCACCATGGCAGCATGGCTTCGACCATAACGGTCGTAAACATGCTGGATCACTTCCTCCCTTCTCCTGTGCATTATGTCCAGATCTATGTCTGGAGGCTCCGCCCTCTCTCTCGAGATGAAACGCTCGAAAAGCAGGCCCATTCTCACGGGATCTATGGCCGTTATGCCCAAACAATAGCACACAGCGGAGTTGGCGGCAGATCCCCTTCCTTGGCAAAGAATGGATCTTTCCCTGCAGAACTGGACTATCTCCCACATGGTGAGGAAATAGCCGCTATAATCCAGTTCCTCTATGAGGGCGAGTTCCCTTTCTAGCTGGGCGCGGACCTCGGGGGGCACCCTACCCCCATATCTCTCCTGTGCACCTCGGAATGTCAGTTCTTTGAGCCATTGGAAGGATGTGTAACCGTTGGGGAGCCTCTCCGAGGGATATCTGTATCTCAGCTCGCTCAAGGAGAAGTGGCACCTCTCCGCCACCTCTCTGGTCCTCTCTATGGCATGGGGGAGGTCCTGGAAGAGGGATTGAAACGCAAAGGGTGGAAGGAGGGAGTAGTGGTGATTGGGCTTGATTAGGCGACCTGCAGTGGTCAGAGTCACACCGTGACGTATGCAGGTCAGGACATCCTGGAGGGGGCGTCTGGAAGGAGCGTGATAGAGGACCTCGTTGGAGGCCAATATGGGGATCGAGTGCTTTCGGGCCCTCTCCAGGATTCTCCTCTCCGGGATCCTCTCCTCTGCCCTTCTGTGTCTCGCCAAAAGGGCGTAGAGGCGATCCCCGAAGGCATCTTGGAGGATTCCCAAGAGAGGGGTCGGATCCGACTCATCCCCCAACAAGGTGGTGTCTCCTCCCACCAGAAGCAAAAGGCCGGAGGCGTGTTCGCAGAGTTCCTCCCAACTCAAGAGGCTCTGCCCCTTGGGACATCTCAGCCTTCCTTTGGTTATGAGGCGACAGAGATTGGCATATCCACCTCTGTCCATGGCGAGAGCTACCACAGTGGAGCGTGGTTCAAGGGGCGAGAGATCGGGCCTTCCCACGCTGAGCTGGGCACCTATGAGAAGCTTGATCCCCGTCTCTTTGGCTGCCATGTGGGCTCGAACTGCCCCATAGAGACCGTCACGATCGGTTATGGCCATAGCCTCCAGACCCAAGCGTCTGGCTTCCTGGATGAGCTCTGCTGGGCTACTTGCCCCCTCGAGAAAGGAGTAGTGACTTTTAACCCAGAGGGGAACATATGGCTCCATGGCTCACCCTCCCCATTCATTCCCTACTCCACTTGTCCTTGCAAGAACCACCTCTTCCTCACCTCGTCGTAGTAGACCCAGAGAATGTCTCCCCTCAAGGTCTCCAAGAAATAGTAGGAGCGATGGACCTCCCTTCTCCACCATCCCCCTGAGATCACATATGGCCCCCAAATTCTAGTGACAGGTCCACATTGGAGATCCCTCACTATCCATCCATCGGGCTCGTGTCGAGGTCTCATGCCGAGACACTGGGGTTTGGTATATACGCGCCTGACGAGGGTGGGGTTAGCTTTAGTGGGGGTTGGACTGGCAACAGGCAGATGGATCATGGATTCCCACAAGAAACGCGCTTCTGGGAGATGCCCTTCCACTATACGCGCCCTCACCACAGCCTCCTCTCCCAGCTCTGTCCTAAGCCTAGCCAGGGCCCTCTCACCAGCCAGTAGATCCCTCTTGGGATTGTCCACAAAGAGCCTCAATTGCTGGGGCTCTCCCCTGACCCCCACAGGCTTCAGACCCATCTCCTCTACTGGATGGGGAAGGGGAGTTGCCTCCAGTTTCAACCTCACCAGATCCACCAATAGGGTCTCATCCAGGGTCGGCCTCGCTGGCTTGACTCTGTCGGTCCGCTCCTGCCCCTTGCCCATGGACCACCGAATCTCGAGCTCCGCCACTGCCCTACCCTGTTTTGCCATTCTGGACAGAAGGGGATGGAGGTGCCTCTTCACCGTGAACAAGAGGCTGCTACTGTCTGCCATGGGGGGATCCAAATAGACCACTGATTCCACCGGTTCTTCTGGGACTTTTGGCTTCAGGGGGTCGTGAAACTCTCCTGAGGCTAGCTGATGGAGCCTGGCCACTTCTTCTCCGAAACGCTGCTCCACACAGTGGAGGGGAAGTTTGACGAATTCTCCTATGGTCTTGACCCCCAACTTCTCCATGAGATCTATGAAATCCGAGGCTGCATAAATGGCATGGATGGGAACAAGGGAAAATTCCCTCTGCTCTTCTCGGGGAGTATCCAGGACCTTTATCCCCTCGGTGACTCGGGCTATGGCATAAGTTCGAAAGCGAGAGAATCCAACC
>JAPWUY010000024.1 GCA_028275295.1 Thermodesulfobacteriota bacterium
GCCTTTTGGGATTTCATTGGCGTGGGACATCCGCCGAGTTTCTCGGCACTGATGGGGCTTGCACTAGCCCTGAGCCCGGAGTATCCATGGAGGCCAAAGGAGAAGGCCTCATGGCAGAGAGGCTTCCCCGGCTGGGCCCGCAATGCATCGGATGTCCTTTGCCGCAATGCCACTCGATCTCGAACAACCCATAGGATGATAGCACACATGGGAAGGCGAGCCCAGCCGGAAAGATTTTTCTCTGAGAGGGATCTTGTCGGTGGAGCCCTTTCTTGCCGAGAAACCTTCGATCGTGAGGGCCCAGGGGGTCAGTGGGAACATGTGGAAGGCGGCTCGGAGCCTGGGAACCTCAACCCCCAAAAGGTCACGAGGTTTCGAGGATGAACCGGGCTAAAGGATGTTCTTCACGATTGATCCCCCTTGGACGATGAGGGTGATCCTCTCCTTGTAGCGTTGCAGGACAGAAATATCCCTCAGGGGATCTCCGTTTACCAGGATCATGTCAGCTAGCTTTCCCCTCTCTATGGTTCCCAACTGGGAGTCGAGGCCCAGGAGCCTGGCATTTTCCTTGGTTGACAATACTATGGCCTCCATGGGGCCCAATACCTTCCCTTTGAGTTCCAGCTCCAGTGCCTTGAAGCCCTGCATGGGCCCAAGGAGGTCCGAACCAGATCCCATGTTGAGTCCCATCCTGTGGGCTAGCAACAGGGCCTCTTCCGCTTTCTCTCTGGCCTTCTCTATCTTTCGCATGTTCTCCTTGGGGATCCCCAGCTCATCCCGCATTCGCCAGAGCATCTCGTAAGTGGCCAAAGTGGGGACAAGGAAGGCACCCGCTTCTCTGATGGCCCTGGCAGAGGCCTCATCGAGAAGGTTTCCGTGTTCTATGGAACGCACTCCTGCATTCACCGCATGGATGATGCTCCTCGGTGAATAGACGTGAGCCATCACGTACTTTCCAGCTGCATTGGCCTCCCAGACAATGGCCTTCAGCTCCTCTGGACTGAATTGCACGGACTCGAGCTCATCAGCCGGAGACATGGCGCCACCTCCGGCCATGACCTTTATCTGGTCCACCCCCATTCTCAGTTGCTCCCTGGCGGCCTTGCGCACCTCATCAACCCCATCGCACACTATGCAAGACAGACCAGCGGGATTTGAAAGGGGAGGGCCCATCTCTCCCTGCAATCTGAAGTCCCCGTGGCCGCCAGTTTGGGAGAGAGGGCTTCCGGATACAAGAATCCTCGGGCCTCTTATCAGCCCTTGCCTTTGGGCCTCCCTGATCCCAGCATCTGCTCCTCCTGCATCCCGAACAGTGGTGAATCCTTGCTCGAGGGTCTCCTCCATGGTTTTCAGGCTTCTGATAATGAGAAGGGAAGGGGGGAAGGATCTCTGCTGTTTTCCTATGTCCACCTCCTGCGCCCCTATGTGGACGTGGACATCTATCAACCCTGGAAGGAGGAACTGGCCCTTGGCGTCTATCACCTGCGCCTTGCCAAAGCCTCCCCTGGGCAACCTGTCGTAAACCTCCTCTATGCGCTCGCCCCTTATGAGGACGGCACCGTTTTCCTTGGGATCCGATCCGGTCCCATCTATGATGGAGGCGTTTTTTATGAGGATGGTGTTGGGACTTTGTCTCATCATCTCTCCTCGGACTCGCTGGGAGAAACCACCTCCTCAGCTTCCTTTGATTCTTCTGACTTTGCGGGTTGGGCCCCCGCTGGAACCAGTGTGAAGATGACAAGGGATACATCGAGCTTGGAGTTGTCTTTGGGATTCAGCCTCACTTGCAAGTTCTTGACCCTCAAGACCCTCTCGGAGGATTCCACGCGGTAGAGGAACTCGACCAACTTGGGAAGGGTGACCTCGACCATCTTGAGGGCTACCGAGGCCTCCCTGAACTGCTCCGAGACCTTTGCCTGCTCCGGTTTCAAATACTGGACCTGCTCCATGACCGAAGTCTCTTTGGCCAAGGACTCAACAGCCGATGCCACCGATGTCACATCCATTGTCCTCTTTCTCATCTGCTCCTGAATCCTGGCCTCCCTTTCATTGAGCTCGCTCACAGCTTGGAAAAGGCCTCTCACCTGCTCGAGCCTTCTCGTCTCGGAGGCTATGGCCCTGTCGAGTCTCTTTATCCTCTCGAGTCTCGGGGATATCCACCCGAAAAAGAGAAGCACAATGCCCAAAATCAAAATACCGACCACCAGGGCCCTCTTGTCCCTGCTGGAAAGCTTGATTCCCAGGTTGCCCATCATGACGTCTTCCTCTTGGCCGTGCATTGAAAATCCCAGAGGTTGCTCTTGGGATTCTTCTTGGCGTTTTTCACCTCCACAGATTCTATCATGGAAGATGCCGACCAATGATTCTTGGCCTTCTCAATCACATCGTAGGAGGTCGCCTCTCCCCTGATGTTTATGGAATCACCTGTCAGGTCCAACTCCGTTATTCTGAGGGTCCTTGCCTGTTCCTTGACGCTCAGCTCCCGGAGGAGCTCGATGACCGTGGTCTTGGGGTCTTGGGCGAGGAGAGTGAGATGCCGTGCCTTTTTCTCTTCGAGTAGCCTCTGCATCTGAAGGACTGGGTCCACTATCTGGGTCACCTCTGGGAAGGCCTTGCGGAAGATCGCTCTGGTCTCCTTCTGGAGGGCATCCAGTTTCCTCTGCCTCACATCCACCTCCGCCTCGAGCCACGCAAGACCAGTGGCCAAACCAAGAAGAATGCTCGCCGTGCCCAGAGCCACCTTCTTTTTCATGGCTCCGAGGCCTGGCCTGTACTCGAAAATCCCTGTCCTGAGGTTGGACACCCCTTTCCCATCCGTCCCATGGAGGGCAAGCCCAAGGGCGATGCAGAACCTGTGCTCCGGGATCTCCGCCGATATGCAGATTCTGCCTCCTGCCATCATGGAGATCCTCATGGGCTCGACTGGCGTATCCCAAAGGCCCTTGAGAATGGTCCAAGCCTTTTCGTTTTCCACTATTCCCCCGCAAACATAGATAGCTCCGGGCCAGGAAGCCTCTCCCCTGAAAGTCACGGAACGAAAGGTTCTCTCTATCTCCCTTGTTAGCTCTGGAGAGATGCTCTCCCCTTCTCCCTCCCATTGGGAGGGAATGCATCGCATGTACACGGGACTGCCATCACGGCAGAGGACCAGATTGGTCTTGCTCGAGCCCATATCCAAGAGGGCGAAAGAAGGAGGGGCACCACTTATCCCTTCTCCTGCCAATCTCGCCAATGCCACAAGCTCTGGCTCCAAGACCCGAGGGTCCAGTCCCAAGGCTTTGAGCCCACGAAGGTTCTCCTCCACCGCCTCCACAGGCACGGCGAAGGCCAGAAACTGATTTTGGCCATCCCATTTCACCCCCGTGGGAATGTAGCCCACGACCATCTCCTCCGGGGAAAAGGGAAGATCTCCTTCGAGCTCATAGGGCAGAGTCTGGAGGACCCTCGAGGGCTTCTCAAAGGGAAGGCTCACCGGATGGACAGCCACCTTCTCCGAGGGGAATCCTACGTGGATGGGATCGGAGGGCTTGAGCTTCAGTTCTCCTTTCAGAAACTCTCCCAGCTCCCCTGTGCCCTGGAGGAGCGCTGTCCTCCCAATGGTTTTTCTCCTGCCCGCCCCAAGGAGGAGCTCCACGACCTTCACTGAGCTCGATCCCATCTCAATGCCAATGATCCTTCTCCTCCACATCACTCTATCCTCCTGGCCACTATGGCCCAATCCCCTTGTTCCCTCCTCACAATCATCTCTGCCCTGGATGTGGCGCGCCTGAACACCCCGATGCTCTTCACGGAGAAGTAATTCCCCGAGTACCTGAGGCGGGAAGAGACCTCCCTCCTCTTGAACTGGGGAGGGAGGAGCTGTGGCCCTGAAAGGGGGGCTTCCTCTCTCAATGTGACGACCTGCTCCGCAATGGCCTCGTCGATCTCCGGGGAAAGGGTCCTCAGAACGACGGGCGATGCGGTATTCACGTTTATGCGTCCTCCTGTGGGAGCTATTGTGAGAAAATCCAGGATCGATGATCCGTCCTGGAGCCTGAGGTCCAAGACCTCCTTCCATCCCTTCACGAGATTCAGCTCCCCTAGGGCCCGAAGGGGCCTGTTAGCGGCCCTGTACGGGGGATCCAAGGAGGTGTAATACTGGTCCTCGGCTCCGTTGAGCTTCTGGAGATCGTCTCTGTCTATCCAGTCCTCGAGGCAGTCCAAAAGGGAATCCCTCATGTCCGATGGGACGCCGAAGATCTCGAGAAGCCTATCGAGTTGCTGCCTCACCAAGGGATCTGTGGTGGAGCCGTCCTGTCGCACGATCCTGTTTATCTCTATCTTGGAGCTCTCGTCCCGGATCTGGACCAGGAACCCTTCCTCTTCTTGGGCCCCTTCCCCCAAGAGGTCAGGGCTTCCCCTGAACGAAGCCCAAGGCTCCCCCAAGTGATCCACCTCTGGTGTGTCATCCGCTGCGAGGACTGCCAAGGCCGCCTCCAGTCCGGATATGGCCATGCACTCGGCCTGGAAGAGGTCCCTCAGGTTGGCCGCTGATACGAGATTTATCCTGGTGGCATAGGTGAACCTGTGAACCAACACCGCCAGAACCAGGATCACCATCAGGGAGATGAGGAGAGCAACCCCCTTTTGGTCCCTTTTTTGGAGGCTTCGGGTCTTCATCTCGAGCGCTCCTCCAGGGTCTCTTCCTCCGAAGGGGGAAGGGCCACCCGCAGGGTAAAGAGTTGAGGCTCCTCATACTGGGCCAGTGGGTCTTGGATCCACAGCTTGATGAGGACCGCAAGGGGCAGCGCTTCCTCGGTCCTGGAGTCCCACCCATTCACTGGCTTTCCATCCTCTCCGTAACAGACCACCTCGAATCCCACTACGGAATCCGAGAGGGGCCACTCCTCGCCGCCGGAGATGGAATCCCTCTGAGGCATCAAGTCCTCTCTGCGAACCAAGACAGGCCTTCCCGTGTCCTCATCTCTGGCTAGCCTATACTCCACAAGATGGACCCAAGGGTCCTGAGCGAAGAAAGGGCCTGCTCCAGAGGCCTTGGTCAGAAAGAGGAGCCTGTCCCAGGGTCTTCCTCCCTCTTGGATGGGCTGGACCAGGAAATGTATTATCCCTTGTCCCTCCGGGCTCAGGGGTTTCCCCGATTCTGTCTCCTCTTCCTCGAGCTCGTCCTCGCCGAAAAGGGGCCAGTAGGCATTCTGGAGGTCCCTGGCGATCATGGAAAGGACCAAGCGGGCGGCCTGGTTCTTCCTCTGGACTTGAATGGCACGCTCTATGGATTGGACGTGGACATGGAAGCTTTGATAGACCGTGACGAGCACTATGAAAAGAAGCGATATGGCGACCAATATCTCGAGAAGGGTGAACCCAGGGTCACCTCGAAAGAAACAGGGCAGAGGGGTCGTGCACGCTTCTCTTCTCACCTCGTCTCCTTCCTGTAGGCGAGAAACCAGAAGGAAAGGGCCCTCTCCGGTGGCTGCCCCTCTTTGAGCAACCTGAGCTCCACCCTGGCAAGGGGGAGGTCCTGAGCTTCTTGGACCACCATAGCCCATCTCCAGCCCGCATACTCCTCACCCATATCGCCCTCGCTCGTCTCCAGAGGAAGGGATCGGGCCTGGATTCTGGCCATGAGGTCCTTTGCTGCGAGAACCCCCTCTGTGAGGAGGCTCTCTTCCGAGGTCAGGGTGAGATTCCTGGCCTGGAGGGTGGACAAGGCTGTCAATGCCACGGCCAGTATGGCCAAGGCCAGGGCCACTTCCAGGACGGTGAAGCCATGGGAATGACCCCTTCTTCCCATGAGGTCTTTTCCCACTGAGGTTCTAGCCCCCTGACTTTTTCCTGACGAGATAGCCCTCCTCAAGTCTCACTCTCCCAGACAATGGTTCAACGAACATGGTGAAGGCCCTCCCACTGTCCTCCACCAAATGGATTGTCGTGGGCTCCACCCATCCCGTGGGCCAGACCAATAGGGAGAACTGCCCTTGAGACACGACTCCCTGCCTCGGATTGGATAGGTCCGCGAGCCTCACTCCCCTGGGGAGGGTTCCGGTTATGGAGACGGGGTCATTGAAGATGTCAGGAAGACCGTCGGGCCCCAAGGCCGCGGATCTATAAGTGTTTTCCCTCAGATCGAAGAGCAATACCAGCGGGATCCTGGAAAGGATCGCTTCCTCGCGAACCGCGGCAACCAGGTTCTCTATCTCTCCCCTCACATCTCTTTCCAGATCCGGCCTGAGCAATCCCTGGAGCCTGGGAAGGGAGAGGCCCGCGATCAGCGCTGCCAAAAAGGCTGCGACCATCAACTCGAGGAGGGTGAAGCCCTTTTCAGTTCTCATCCAGGGCCCAGCTCTGTATGTCAGCGTCCTTGCCCTCTCCCCCTTCCTGTCCGTCAGCTCCGTACGAGATGATGTCGAAGTCCCTGTTGTGGATTCCGGGAGAGATATAGACATAGGGGTTGCCCCACGGATCCTTGGGCACTGTCTTGCTCTCGAGATAGCCACCTTCTCTCCACCTCGTGGGGATCCTACCTATGGTGGGCTTTTCCACAAGGGCCTGGAGACCTTGCTCAGTGGAGGGATAGAAACCGTTGTCCACGTAAAAGAGCTTCAGGGCCTGCTCGAAATTCTTGATCTGGGCCTTGGCCGCAGCCCTCATGGCGTCCTCCTTTCGGCCAATGATGGAAGGCGCAACGAGGGCAGCCAGGATCCCCAGAATCGCAATGACAACCATTAGCTCTATCAAGGTGAAACCAGCTCTCCTGTCCTTCCTCTTTTCCTTGAGCCCACCCGTGGCGACAAGAACCCGAGCCAGGTTTTTGGTCCTTTTCATCTCTTACCTCCTTGGGACCTCGAGGTTCTATTTGTCATCCCAAAAGCCTGCTCATCTGCAGGATGGGAAGCAGTATCGACAAGACTATGAACCCCACCATCAAGCCCATCACCAGGATCAGAAAAGGCTCCAGAAGGGAAGTGAGGGCCGCGACCTTGGTCTCGACCTCCTCCTCGTATGCCTCGGCAATCCGAATGAGCATCTCCTCAATTGTACCACTTCTCTCACCAGCAGCCATCATCTGAATGACCATGGGATCGAAGGACTTGCTCCTCTCAAGAGAGACTGTCAAATCCTCTCCCTCGTTCACATCCTGGATCGCCTTCTCCACATGCTTGGCGAGAAAGCTATTGTTGACCACATGTTGGACTATGCTCAAGGCCGAGGTCAAAGGGAGGCCTCCTTGGAGGAGCACCCCTAGGGTCCTTGCGAACCTCGCTGTGACTATCCCTTCATAGAGGGAGCCAATCAGAGGCAACCTGAGCTTGGTCCTGTCCCACCAGAGTCTTCCCATGGGGGTTGCGAGGAGTCTCTTGCCCAGGAGAAGGAGTGCAACGACTCCGATAAGAATCGCCCACCACCAATGGACCAAGAAGTCGCTCATTCCTATGAGAAGAAGGGTGGGACCGGGCAGCCGCTGCTTGGCCTCTGCAAAGAGCCTGGTCACTATGGGCACCACGTAAGTGAGGAGAAATACTAGCACCACAATGCCTATTGCCATCATGGCAATGGGATAGAAAAGGGCGGCTTGAATCCTGTTCCTCAGCCTGACTCCCCTCTCCATGAGGTCAGCCAGGCGATGGAGCACGGTCTCCAGGGCTCCGCTCGACTCGCCGGCATGGACCATGTTCACGTATAGGTCAGAGAAAAGCCACCCATGCTTGCCCATGGCCTCAGCCAGAGAGCTCCCCGCCATGACCTCTTCCCTGATCTCCACGAGGGCCCTCCTCAGGGATCTGTTCCTCACTTGCCCGATCACAGTATCCAGGGCACCCACCAGGGGAATTCCTGCACCTACCAGTGTGGCCAGTTGTCTCGTGAGGGCCGCCCTCTCATGGGGCTTGACCCTCCTGAGGATGGTGGGGAAGGAGAACCTCCTCCCGTGGGCCAAAGGCTCTTCCAGCTCTAGGGTAGCTGTCCCCGAGGAGACACTCTGGATCTCCACGGGATAAAGACCTTCGGCCCTCAGCTTGGCCCTCGCAAGCCTTGGGCTTTCGGCATCCAGCATGCCGCTCAGTTTTCTTCCTTTGCTGTCTAAGGCCTTGTACTCGTAAACTGGCACTTCAGCTCGCCCCAGATGTCCGTGCCATCAATCGTACCATGACCCCGAAGGGCTTACAAGAAATCCTCCCTCCCCATGGCCAAAGGGAAACGAGCTTCAGGGAAGGCACATTTGATAGCATTGGGGCTTTGGCGGAAAACCCTATGGTGCGGCTCGTCTCGCCACTTTTCCACTTTCCCTTTTGGCCTCAACCCACTATCCACTTGTCTGTCAGTGAGGGATCGCATGGGGTCGAGTCCACCAGCCATTCTCTCCCCCCTGATCTGATCCTCACTTGGTGGGGCTTCTCCTTTGGGGCATCGCTATAGCGAAGGCAAATAGAGGCCGCTATCTCCACCAGTTCCTCTGGCCCACCATGGGGGATCATGACCAGTGGACCAGGATACCTCGCTACACTGAGAAGGATGTCATCTTCCCTTGCAAGGGCTCCGATTTTCTCGTTCTCCTCCCTATTTCGGCCCACAACGACCTTCTTCGAAGCCTGTATTCTCAGGTGTCTTCCCACGGAGAGCAAATGCAGATCCCTCACATCCCAGCACGCCTCGTTTTCAAACAGATCCTTTAGCCTCCGGGAAAATCCAGGATCTGTGAGGAGGCATCCACCTGCAGGGCTGGGATAGTGGTCTATGCCCCACGTGCGCGCGAGCTCCATCTGCGGCTTCCTGGATCTGCCCTTGAAGGCGAGCAGCCGAGACCTGTCCACGAGCCCCCTCAACTCCGGACCGCTGGGAGGAAGAAGTTGTGCGCTCAATGGCCTCAGGATCCTGTCTGGGTATCCAGAGGCCTTGGCCACCTGCTCCAATGCCTGACGGTTCTGGGAGAAGGGACGTTGCCCCAGCACCTCCCCGGAGAACAGAAAGTCAAAGCCCTCGGCCTCCATGATCTCCCCAGCCTTCTTGAACATCAGGGCGTGACAGTCCATGCACGGGTTCATGTAACGGCCCCTTCCGAATCTGGGATTCTTGACGATCTCCAAGTGCTCTGCTGTTATGTCCACTACCCTGTGGGGCACCCCGAGGCGCCTCGCAGAATCGATGGCCCTCTTGCTCGAAAAAAAGGGGGTCTCGAAGGTGACGGCCAGGACCTCTATCCCCTGGCGACGCAAGGTCTCGACCGAGAGCATGCTATCGAGTCCACCACTGAATATCCCAATAGCTTTGCTCATGGTAACCCTCTCCTCCCATGAGGTAGACTCGGGCCTTTGGGTGCACAGATCACCAAACCTAGAGGCATTTGGGCTTCTGCGGTTCATTCCGTAAAGTGGTCATCGTCAGTTCCAATCAGCCTTCAAGTTCCGGGCTTTTTCACCACATAGGTGTCGAAGCCGTGTTTTTCTTTGAGCTCCTTGGCATAGAGCTCAGCTTGCCTCTTTGTGGCGAAACGCCCTATTGACACCCGATACATCTTTCCTGGCCCCTTCTTCAGGTCCGTGGACCAAACGAATGGATCGAGCCCCCTCTTTCTCAGCACCTCTGCAAAGGCATCTGCCATACCCTGGGATTTGAAGGCGGCTACATTCACAGTGTAATTGCCCGATTGGGACACCGGGGCTCTCAAGCTGCCAGGGATGGAGCTCTTGGCTGGGGGGCCGGCCTCCTTGGAGGTGATCTCCCCTTTGGGAAGCGGTTCTTGCCTCTGAGCCACTCCAGGTTGGGGAGCAGGGGCCGAGGTCCTCCTCTCCTCCTTGGGAGGCGATTTTGGCGGAGGGGTCTGGACTTGGGACTCCTTGGGTTCTACTTTGATGGGAGGAGCCTCCTTGGGAAGGGCTTGCGGTTCTTGGCTTTTGGAGACAGAAGGCTCGGAAGATGGCCCTGGAGCCGGGGCTGGCTCCTGGAGGGGGGCCTCTGGGGATTTGGCTTTGGCCTCCATTTTTGGCCTTTCCCTTAGGGACCTATCCTCGGGGGGCGCCTTTGTCGTGGGCTTGAAGGCTAGCCACAGGATGAGTATTGCCAGGATCCCAGCCGGAATTCCGAGGACGATCTTCCTGGGTAAGATCTCCCATGGACGAGGGATCCCCTTCCTTCCCCCATTTTCCCGAGAGGGCAGAGGCTCTGTCCCGTCTGAATCCCATCCCCTCAGGACCTCCACTTCCTCCTCGACCCTTTTCCCTTTGGGCAGGTCCTCTTGTTGCGGCTCCCCAATGAGCTTCTCGCCTTTTGGAGCTGAGGGCTCCTCGTTGAGCTCGTCCTGAAGCTCCAGGGGCTCCAGGTCCTTAGCTGGATCCGGAACGACCATTATCCTCTTACATGTGGGACACCTGCCCTTTCTTCCAGCGAATTCGTCCTCCACCTGAAATATCTCCCCACACTCACAGGTGAATTCTATGGTCATGGTGCACCTCCTGCGGCCTTCTGGAAGAAGCGGCCGCTCTTGTATGCGGGCCAGGGAGCCACCTTTTTCATTGGGCCTCCAAGGATCTCCTGAACCACTTTGAGCCTCCGACTATGAACCACGTGCCCCTTTTGATATGGCCTCGATCACTGTCTCGTGGATGAGGCCGTTTGTCGCAAC
>JAPWUY010000025.1 GCA_028275295.1 Thermodesulfobacteriota bacterium
GGTCTAGAAAACCGACTCCCATCCCAAAAATACCTGCCGCAAAAAGGGGGAGATAAAGGGCGTAGCCTACATAATTGTAGTCGGTCTGAAGGAGACAAAATGGACAGTGGTGAGTGGGAAGCTCGTAAAAGTATACAGAGATATAGCTTACGATGGCCCACAAGGAAAAAACGAGGAGCACACTGCTCAGAACGGAAAAAGGCGAGGCCCCTTTTCCTTTCATCAGGATCCCAATTCCCAACCGTGTGAGGAGGGCTAGCTGGAGAAAAAAGAGGATCTTCCCCGTCCTGGGAGTCATGCTAGCCCAGACGGCCCCTTGGTCCCTGGCGTCCGCCCCGAAAAGGGCTCCACAACAAGAGGCTATGAGATGCGGTTTCATTTGGAGAAAATACGAAGTCTGGAGCGTTGCCTCCAGGACCAATGACAGGGCTAGCCATCTCAGCATCCTGTATTTGGGCTTTATGAGGGGATAGTCGGGAGCCATTTGATCCACATGGTTGATGAGTAGCCAGAGGCTCGAGAAGACCGAATTGGAAAGTTTCAGCACAAGGGTGGGATAACCGAAAGGGTTCACATTGAGGGTTCCGGCGGCGCACATGACCCCCACGAAGAGGGTGTGCAGCCTTTCAGCGGTCCATACAAAAAGGAAAAGGGATAAGATCTGAATGCTCAAGGCCAGGGAGATCAAGCTCGATACCAGATAAGTCCGCCTCTCCAGCCGGATCTGTAGCTCGCTCCCGCTGGCAATATCCCAATTGGTCAAAATTTGGTTGCCAAGCCCGACCGACGCCAGTGTGGCCCCTGCATACATGCCCGAACTTCCAATGAGGGCCAACACCCCTGCATCTAAAATCATTCCACCTCTAACCCTTCGATGCTGCACGCCCCCGCCACAAAGGTGACCCTGTCGCCAGGGACCACCAATCCAGCAAAGTTTCTGAACAAGATGAAATACTCCCTTCCCCTCTCCGGGTTGGACGTGGACTGCCGCAAGTTCCCTAGCTTGCTTGATGCAACTGAAAGGACCTTCCCAGTAGGCTCGTGGATCAGGGTTGCTCGAGAAGAGGGATGCAAGAGGGCGGAGGCTCTTTCAGGATCCAGGACCCTGAATCGCAAATCCACGAACCCACCTCCAGCGGACACCTGTATCCGGCTTATCCTGACCCCACAAGTCTCCTCTCGGGTAACTGGAGCCTTGCTCTCTGGAGCTGTAGCGCAACAAGCAAGTGTTGCTGAGAAGAGAAGAAGGCTTACAAGAACACCGATTCGCGAAGATCTCTCCTCTTTGTCGACCACAGGGAACTCCTTGAGGGATTTTTCTCACACCAAGGAAGCCGGCCTGTTCGAGGCCTTCCTCAAATGAGATCCCTGACTGTTTTCCTTTCCCATCGCTGACTCCTCTATCGGAGGGTAAAGGGTACGGGCTTGGTATCGCTTGCCCCTGCGGATGATACCACGGTCACGCTATCCGGCTTCATGGGGACGGGACTGAATGCTCCGTAATAGTCCCTCTTGCTGGGTCGATAGGCGAGGTCTCCGAATCCCACTGCTGTGAGGACTACGGTACCAGGGCTCTCCTTGGTCCTGGCGAAGACCTTGAGAGTCTTGGTCGCCTGGCTATAACGCGTCTTGTATATGGTCAGGGGACCGATTACCGGAATTTTGGCATACAGGCCTCCTGGGGTCGGCTTGCCTGCATTCGTGAGATTCAGCCTTCCGTCGTATATGGTTATCGTCTCACTCTTGGATGGAACCAACCAAACGTCCAAGGATCTTCCGGCGGCCAACTCCAGCGCATATTGCTTGCGTGGGAAAGGATACAATTGCCCGTCTTCTGCCCTGGCAGTGACGTATGCATTGAGGAAGACCGGGACGAATGTGTGATAACCCGCATTTAGAAGTCTGATGAGAACCTTATCGCCCACAAAGATCTCTGTGGTTCCACTTACCTTCGCCAAATACCGATCTGGCCATGCCTTCCCATTGATCAGGAAATATTTGGGGACATAGTCCCTAGTGTTGGGGGTTGAAGTCCCTGGTCCATATCGTCTGGAGGCGATCGCCTCATTCATTTTCGGGTCCAAAGCGCTGTACACCAATACAAGCTCTTTGTCGAAGATGGTATCTGGATGGCCATATGCCTGACTTGCCGAGAAATTCTTGGTCACTGCTCCGTAAAGGCCCATCTGCACCTGGGCTGCCGGGTTGGTGCCCGTTTGATAAATGAAGGCCCCCTCCTCGAATGTGGACCATGTGTAGGTCCGGGTCTCCCCAGGAGGCACCTCGTGGGTGAAGGAGCGCACCCTCGCGCTATAATTGCCCTCTGGCCGGCTCCCCGACCAAGTGACCGTGTCGTTGGGCCAGTCTGTCCACACAGGCCCGGCATTGTTGTCGGGAAGCTTCTGTCCCGGGATGACGAAGGAGATGGGCACAGGAAGCAGGTTCGTGAGGTGAACGGTGAGTCCCTCGCCAGGAGGCACTGTCAACCTGGGCCCTGGGACCGTGGGAGGCCCTTCCCCCAGGGCGAATCCCCAAATGGGCACGGTTTCCCCATCCGGTAAGGTCATTGAGCCCGCCTTTGCCTTCAGGGAAAACTCAGCTGCTGAGGCCCCTCCACCGAGGACCACAATAAGACCCAGGGCCAAGCATGCCTGCTCAAGCAATATCGAGACTTTGTTGGATCTCACTTGGTAAGCCTCCTTTCTCACTCGCTTTCCAGTGGCACATTCCAAGGCACAACGCCCAAAAAGGTGATGAGGCCACCTGGAAAAACGTTGTTATTTGTAAGCTCCTTCTCCGTATGGGAGTGCCACATGTAGAAGAACCCCCCTCCCACATTGAGGCCCGCGTGTTCCGGAGGGAGGAAGCCCTCTCCTCCAAGAAAAGGGCTACCGCTATAGAGCTGTCCGAACTTCACGTCGTCTCTCGAGGGAAGGATCACAGGGAAATTCGCCCCGTGATCCCCAATGAATTCGTAGGGGGCAAGAGGGTCACCAGGGGCATGTCCGTATATATCCCATCCCATGAGGGCCCCTGTCCATGTGTAGATGGCATCCACCGTCTCGCACGGATTCACTGCGACCGTGTAACGCTCGTACGAGAGATCTGAGCCTGCTCCCAAACCCGAGCTGAGCAACACCCCGTCTTTGGCTATGACACGGACATGATTGCCGTGAAAGTGAAGAGGATGAGGATCCCTCCCCAAGGTTGCCATCCTCACCAGAAGCCTCTCTCCCGGATGCATGAGGAAAAGGGCGTTGTAAGGCTGAGTTGGGAGCCAGGGCACCTGGGCATTGGCTATGGTATCGGGAAAATTGCGACCATTGGCGAACCACACGGTCTGAAAGAAGTTCGTGGTGTCGATCTCCCTGATGCGTCCAAATTCCACGAGCCTGTGCACACGGGGATCCATGTCCGTCATCAAGATCAGGAATTCCCGGTCGTAGGCAGTGTCGGGATGGTCATATGCGAATTTGGTCCCGGCGCATAGGGATCGAGGCGGTGCTTCGTTGTGACCCTGTGGCACTGGAGAACAGTCGGGGGTGGGGGTGGGATTAGCGGGCCTCACCACTATGACCCCCACGAGGCCCATCTCCACTTGCAAGTCTGGCCTGGTGCCACTGTGATATACATAAGTCCCGGGCCTGGTGGCTGTAAATGTATAGGTCACCACCGTTGTGTTGTCAGGTGGAGCCTCGCGAGTCAGAACCCCCTCGACCCCCCCAGATGCCGTCACCTCGTGGCCAGGAAAGACTATGGATACATTTCCAGCTTCTCGGGGAAGGCTGTTCCTCAGTGTGACGGTCACAGTGTCTCCTTGTCTCAGGATCAGAGTTGGCCCAGGATACTGCATGCGGCCTTCACCCAAGGCAAAACCCCACATGAGCATCGAATCCCCGTCACCGAGGGTGATCCTGTCCTGTCTAGCCACAAGGTCAAAGCTGGTTCCTTCCACACCGATTATCTTGGCCTGTGTCCAGGCGGCTGTCGTCATCTCCAACATAGCCCACGCACCGAGGGCCAACCCAAACCATCGACTTTTTCTCATCTCTGGCCTCCTCCCATCACGGACCGTCCCTTTTCAAGTTCCGCAGCCAGAGGCCGGGCACACGACTATCTCGGTCATGATACCCCCTCTTTCTTCCTGGCCGTTGATAAGCTCGCTCAAGTTCGTGGTGTAAAAGAAGTAAGTGCCAGGGGGCACTCCCGTGGTATCCAGGAGCAGATCTGCAGCCTGCCCTCCTCCTATGGTCAGGGAGCTGGTTTCGTAAAAGAGGTCTTTGCTGCCGTTCCTGAGCAGCTTGCCATCGATCCCCACAACTTTCATGGGAATCCCAAGGACCCGCACCGTGAAAAGATGAGTCGTGCTTATATTATGGACTCGAAGCAAGACCCTTTCCCCCTGCCTGGCCTGAATCCGCGCATCCATCCTTTGAGAGAAGTGACCGTTATTTTCCGGACTGGCTCCCAGGAGATTGGGATTGATCGTATCTGGGTATCCTCTACCGTTCATGAGATGATAGTCATCCTTGAGCTGAGCGAAGGGCAAGTTCTGGATGGCTATGTGCTGAGCATGAAAACGGGAGTCGAAGCCCGCCAATTGGATGGCTTTGGAGACGTGGTAACCCGTTGAACCATCTCCGTCGTTGTATGCGAACCCAGCGTATGGTGGATTTCCAGAACTCCTGAGGACCATATCCTGGTCTTGGCGGGGAAGCACGTAGATCTGGCCAATCATGCCCATCTGCATGTGCTCCGTAACCTCAACATGGCAGTGATAGAAGTAGGTGCCTTCCTTCCCCAATGTGGCGTAATAGTACGGAAAAGTAGCCCCTATCTTCACAGTGGGTGCGCTCTCTGGCAATCCGTCGAATATCGAACCCGAATTGGGTATCCCGTGCCAGTGAACCGAGTGGGTGTCGAAGAGATCAGGCCTGTTGATCATGCCCACATTGGTGAGGTTGAGATAGAGCTCCTGGCCTTCTCTCAGCACGATCGTGGGTCCTGGAAGCTCTGCCTTCACCTGTCTTAGGGCGAAGACCTGCCCTGGTGGGACATCTTCGGGAACCTCGGAAAAGCCGAAGGTGTACATGACGGTCCCGTCGGCCATGGTCGCGAAACCATCTCCAGCCGTGAGATGCTTGCAAACGATGTCATTTGTGGGATCCCCGTCTCCGTCAGCATCTATGCCATCGTTATCCGCTGGGCACTGAACCATGAAATTGGACTGTGCCATGGAACACACTCCTATCCCCAAGCCAACTGCGGAGACCAAGGCCACGATGCTCAAAAATCTCTTCCATCTCATCACTGCCTCCTTCTTCCGAGAAGGATTGCGGAGAAAGCCCTTCTCCGCATGAGACATTCCGTCACAGATCACGGCACCCACTGATCAGCTCCTGCATCCACGGGAGGAACCACTGGTCTCGCATCGCCATCGAAATCCCAAAGGAGTTCTCCGAAGTCCAATGGCAGGAAAGACCTGATTCCCGACCCATTGGGCGAAGCCAAGTGGTAATTCCCCCTCACGGTCAGGGGCCTGAACACTACGTTCACGAAGTTTCCCCCCTCTCCCCCTGCTCCCGCAGCAAAGAGCTCGTTCACATATGGCTCCACAAAGGAAGGGGCCCCATTGCTCAAAATGCACCCGGAGCACGCCAACGACTCTGATTGGCCGACTACCCCCAGATCCCGGTAAAGGCGACTGGAGTTGGGCACAAGGCCGCCGCTTCCTTGGTTCGTTCTCCCGTCCCAGTAGAAGGACCGATTCCGGTACACGATGGAGTCGTGGATCTCGGGATTCGAAAAACCTGCTCCCAATATGCTGACCAGGGAGGCTCCGTAGGGCCTAGAGGAGATGCCAGCGATCTGAGCGGTCGAGACATTGGGGTTTGTGGGGTCGAGGAATGCCGCTCTGTTCGTGGCAGTGCTGTCATTGTTGGCCACTGTATTGTTGATTATGAAAACCCTGAGGGCATCTGCCAGGGATATTCCCCCTCCTGCCAATTGAGCGACATTATTCACGATTATGTTGTTGAACACCTTGACCTGATACCAGGACCCTGGATCCGAAGGACTTGCCGAAACATCCCGACCGTTTATCTGCGTCAATCCTATACCTCCCCCGTCATGGCTGGAGGCATTGCCCTGAATGAGGTTCCGGTTTATGGTCACGGATCCAGCGCCAGGGGTTGGGATGGTAAGTCCTAAGGGGTCTTCACCGGCTATCAGGATCCCACCTCCTATGCCTCCCACAGTGGCTCGGATGGGTTTGTCTCCCGTGCTAACCTCGTTGAAAACGATGAAGTTACCCTCTATCAATCCATTGTCACTGAGCCCCATGTGGGCGATCCCCGCTCCACCGAAGGCGCTGAAGTTCCCGCAAATGTAATTGTCCTTCACCGTGTAACTTTGCGAACCAGTAAAGAGGGCTATGCCTCCACCTCCATCAATGGAGCCATTCTGGTTGAAATGATTGTTTCGAATGATCAGATCACGATTCCTGGCGTCAGCATAGTCTCCTGTTGCAGGATCCACTGTGGAGGGCCAGCCAACCCTGATCCCTCCACCGAAGTTCCCAGAATTGGTAACTAAGACGTTGTTGCTTATCTGCAGCCCTCTGGTATTGCCGCTCACGAAGATGGCTCCTCCGATCAAGCACTGAGTAATTGTGAACCCATCTACGCGGCCTCCCACGAAAGAGCCGTCGTTCCTGCCCAAGACCGTGATGCCCGCTCCTTTATCTATGAGAAAATCAGGTCTCTGGCCAGGAACAAGACTCACCAGCCCCCCTCCCACTAAATCCCCCATTTTCTGTAGCCACATGGGTTCGTTGTCTGGCATGAACCCAATTCCATTGATCACCGTGGAGCCCTCTCCGTGACCCTGGAGAGCAACTGGCTTCCACAAGATGACATTCTCCATATAGACTCCAGGCCTCACCAATATCAAATCGCCACTGGTTGCTGCATCCACCGCTTCCTGTATTGAGGGGTGCTCTTCAGGCACCCTCAAAATCTTTTGTCCAGGATTCAATCCCACGGTCACGGTGATGCCCACCCTGGAATTCTTTCCATTATCGCCTCTGTGTATCTCCAATTGATGGGCTCCCGAACTCACACCCTCTCCAGGCACCGTAACGACGATTCTGTCCGGCCCCCATTCCACCACATCGAGGTCAATTCCTCCCAATTTGACCGAGCCGGGAATTGATCCAAATCCATAGTCTCTCACTACCTTTGGGGGATTCGAAGGAGCCGGTCCCGAGCTAGGAATGTAATCTGGGTTAGGGACTTCCTGAGCTCCCACGGATCGAATGGCCAAGGTGCCACCGCCCACCGGGACCCAGGGCCCTCCTTCCACTTCTCGAATTCTCGGAGTCCCATCGGGCATTTGGCAATCTAGGACATTTTGAAAGGATCCGGTGAAAGCGCCCGTTGGAACAAGGGGAGTATCCAAATTGGTAGTGGCGCCGGGCCAAGCATCGAAGGTATAGCAGACCTTCCCGTATGCGGGATTGAAGAAGGGATCGGGGTGGGTAGGATCGTCTCCTGGATCGTTCAGGCATACCTGGACCATGCTCGGGGAGACTCCCGTTGGCAGTGGTACACTTACGGTGTAAGTGCCAGGGACCATCACATGGTACCCACCCCACTGGTCAGAGTGAGTTTTGGTCAAGAACCTCCCTGCCCAATCCCTTATGACAACAGGAATCCAAGTAGGGGAGAGTTTCTCGGCAAAATTGGGATCCTGGGGATCGAACGTATTGGTGAGGTCATTGGTTATGAACCCGTGGAACTTGGCGGCCCTGGGCACGTAGGTGAACAGAAAGAAATCCGCTGCCGCGTTGCGGCCAGGAACGACTTCCACAAGTTTCCTATTGCAGAGGGGCCTGCGAGTGTTGGCGATGCCCTCTCTCACCGGCACTCCAGGAAAAAGGCTCAGTTCAGCCGGGACCTTGTGGAGAGGGCCTACACAAGGAGGCAAGAAGGCCTTCTCCTTTGGCTGGTACCTGTCACCGAAGTCCACATTCTTATCCTCTTCCTTGGTCACCTCGTACCCTTCAGGAGGGACCACCTCCACCACCCACGTGCCCGGAGCAAGAGGAATGGGCTCCTCTCCTGCAACCACAGGAACCGGTCTCCCCTGTGCGTCCAGGAGGGGATTTCCATCGCGATCCTTGCGAATGCCACTCGGATAGTAGCTGGTGAAAACGTAAGCCCCGTCGTAAGTCCCGGGCCTCACCTGGTTCCATGTCCTCAAAAACTCTGCACATGGGTCTATCGAGCCGCCTCTGGGATCCTGGGGTGGAGTCGAATGGATGCATCCAGTCGGCAAGTTCTTGTCCCAGCTATCCGTGACGGTCGTGTTCACGAGCTGGAGTTTCATCTTCTTTCTTTTCGAGTTCACCTTGTAGAGATTCACTCGAACGTTGGGAATACCAGGTTCCCACGGGTCTCCGACGCTCTGCCTCGGATCGTCGAAGGCTCGGGTGGTGTCGTAGAACACTATACCCGAAATACCCCCAGTTTCTGACCCAACGTAGTCCCTCTTTCCCCAGTCGATTCTGTGGTTCTGGTCGGCGTAAAGAATCATCGCCTGGGTGATGACCTCTCCTGTGTCCGTGCGGGAGAGATTGTTTCCGGTATTCGGATTGACGCTGACCTGCGGCTGGGGATTCCTCACTCCTTCAGAGGGCATCTGCCATCCCGAATCAGGAGGAATTTGCCCCCCATCGTCCACAACTACGGTCACGCCGGTCGCTTTGTATCTCGAAAAATCCACTTCTGCCACTATCCACCGGAACCAGGGAAATACTTCTAGGAACTGATACGATCCATCCGCTCCTGTGGTTGTGGATTGGTAGAGGCGGCCGTCCCGGAACCTGAGGTTCACAAGCTGACCCTCGACACCTGTCTCTCCAGGATCTGGAAAGCCGTTTTCGTTTCTGTCATCGAAAACCTTACCCACAAGCCTTCCGAACCAGGCGTTGACGAGCACATCGCCCATGTCAACTGTCCCACCAGTCTCCGGCACGACCACGGTCTGGAACGCGAATATTTGGTCAAGAGGAGTGTCCCACACAACGAGTTGGTACGTGCCAGGAGGGACACCGGTTATGGAAAACTCCCCTGTCTCGGGGTCGGCTGGAGCCGCGTATACTCCTCTGCCTGCCACTCCTCCCTCGATCACATTAAGGCCTATCCAAGCTTCAGGAACAGGTGGTCCCACATTCAGGAGAGTCGAAGGGGGTCTGGACTGGTGGACATTGCGGATCGTGCCCCTGATTGTGGCAGTTGCACCTCCCGGGTTGGGTATGGACTCGAGATCGTTGAAAAATCGGTGAACAAACCCGATGAAAACGTGGTAAAAGGCCCTTCCGAACTCCACCAAGGCAGGGGGCTCGCCAGCCCGAGCCCAAGCATCTATCCCTGGTGTCCCCTCGATGGTGGCTGTCTGACTCCACACATTGACGTCCGGGAAATTGACAGGACGCCCACCCACCATCACAGTGGTCGGCCTGGGAACCGCACGAATGCCGTACTTGCCTGGGGCCAAGAACCTGATCACAGCCTCTCCGTTGGCATCCGTGTAAATGCCGTTTCCGATCCGCTCCACTATGGGGTTCCCATCCTGGTCCAGGAGAAATTCTCCACTTACAGGGTCCCTACGGTAGGTTGTCCCGAGAGGATTCCCGAACGCGTCGAAATAAACCTGCCCCAGTTGATCATAGACTTGAATATGAAACCCCGGTATGCCCACTTCTTGGGCGTCAGGCGCATTGTTTATGGGGTTGACATCGTGGAAGACCTTGACCGTTATTTGGCCCGTAGGAAGTGGCAGCTTCTGGACGATTACCTTGACTTCCTCAGGGCCAGGAACTCTAAAAGAACTGCCGGAGATGGAGTAGTCGCGATCAGGCAAGACTGACACGAAGTACCGTTTGCCGGGTGGAAGGGACAGTTGGGCTGAATCGCCCGCTGTGTGCCCGGTTGTGACCACGGGTGACTCTGTTCTATAAATGCTCAGCCTCACTGTCTGAGAAGGGGGCTGGTAAACCCCAGGCATGATGTCGGCTGTTGTGTCCTCCTCCACCAGCCAACGGAACCCTCTCACTGGATTGCCATCTCTGTCCACAACCTTCAATTGCAGGGCCGTGGCTCCGGATGCCACCAGGGTGCCCACAAAGACCCCCGCGGCCATCAAAACCCCCTTTAAGAGGGTGCGCATCCTACTCGGGCCAGCGAGCTCAACTCTCATGTCCACCTCCTTTTGGCTTGGACAAACTCCTCAACCGTGTGAGACGAAGTAGAAGGCCTATCTTCTATCGGGGTAAGTAAAACCCATGCCATTTGGTCTATCCATCCGTGAAACACCCCATTTTTCCGTTCGGGATCCTGGTAACAACACCCGGGGATAAGTACCCTCCCGTCATGCCTTCCGGCCCAACTCATCCGAAAGAAAGAGCGAGATTACGAGTTCCTCTATCTCTTTGGGCCTTATTTCGCCTTTCGAAAGAAAACAGCTCGCCCCGGCACAGAGGGCCGCCTCTCTATACTCGGGAAGGTCATGACTTGTCAGGATGACCACAGGTGTAGCCG
>JAPWUY010000026.1 GCA_028275295.1 Thermodesulfobacteriota bacterium
CCCTCCTCCCGTTGATCAAAGAGAACCTCCCTATCACGAGAGTGTCAACACCTTCAAGGGGGACAGGGTACTTCACGATAAGCGGATAACGCGGTCTGCCTGGCCCTTTGTCTCCGAACCAACGGGTCCCTGCAAAAAGAAGCCTCATTCTTCTCTCGAGTTTTGTCCCGGGTAAAAAGGGAACGTGTGAAAGTATCCCCTGGTTATCGAGGGCTCGAGCCCCTGTGCCTGTTGGGGGGATGTGCGGGATGAGCTAATTCCGCGACCTTCCCCTTGGAGGACCTATCCCTCTCGGGGTGGGTGAGCCAATGGGAGAAGGCCTTCTTGAAGGGGCGAGCCCTGAGATCGAGGGGACGCTCTTTCTTTCCGAGGGAGGCACCCTCTGGTTCCACTTTGTGTGGCAGAGCGTGCGGAGAGGGAGAGTTTACAACCGAGGGGTGAGGGAGGGCAAAGAAAGCTAGTCATTTGCTGTGCCAGGAAGAGATCCCATGTGGCCGCAGGTGCGGGGCGAATTCTCATTGACACTCGAAAAGGTCGTATGTTACAAGAGGTTTCGTTCCGCAGACGGGGATGCCAGTCACGTCAAAAATTTGTGGGTGAATGGTTTTCCCAAAGCGGCCAAGATCCCAAGCTTGATTGGCCTCGGGATTTCAAGTGGTCGTTCCAAGAAGGGGTTAGAGGGTTTGTCCTAGCCGGGAATGAGTCGGTCGATCGAGAAAAGAGGCCCCTTTGGTGGGCCTGCCTCTTCGCAACCGGAAGAGGCATCCATGTAACGTTCCGGAAAGGAGGAAAAGATGAGAGAGGGGCGTATCGCGGTATTTGGTGCAATTTTGTGCGGGATTGCGGCATTCTGCGTTCCGCGGGCCGAGGGGACCCAAATGGTCTCGAAGGACGGGATAGAAGCGAAGCTTAGAACTCTCTCCATCCCTTTCGTGAAGAATGAAGGTCAGGTTGAACCATCTGTTCTCTTCCACGCGAAAACCTTAGGTGGAGCTGTACTCGTAACTCGAGACGGGACCATAGTCCACAGGTTAGTGGAAGGGGGAAAACCGCAGGCAAAGGCGGGGTCGGGAGCCATGGCCTCCTCCGAGAAGGCCAAGACAGCTCCCCAAGGAGGGCCTTGGAAATTAGAGAGGTCTTCGTGACCGAACAGAATGAGCATTGGGCTTCGAGGATACGGCCCGTTGGAGAAGAGCCTTCGGTCACCAAAATCAGCTATTTCAGGGGCAGGAATCCATCGGGGTGGTATCCGAGCGTAGAGACATTTGATAGGGTGAATCTCGGGGAGATTTGGAACGGGATAGAGGTGAAGCTCAAGGCGCACGGAGACAATGTGGAAAAACTTTTCTACGTGAGGCCCGGAGCTGACCCGAGTCGAATAATGGTGAGGGTGGATGGTGGCAAGGGAGTGAGGCTGAATGAAAAAGGAGAGATAGAGGTAGATACGGAGCTCGGTATCGCAAAATTCTCGAAGCCCATTGCTTACCAACTGGAAGACGGAAAGAGGATCCCCGTCAGTTACGAGCTAAAGGAAGATCTTCACACCTTCCGAACCGGTGATTACGACAGGGAGAAGACCCTCGTCATCGATCCATTGCTCGCATCGACTTTCGTTGGAGGAGATCGTCACGATCACATTTCATCAATGGTCGTAGATCCCTATGGAAACGTCTATGTCGCAGGTATGACAGTCTCAGTGGACTATCCAGTCATTGCAGGTGCCCTGGATGGGACTTGTGGCACTGATGGAAACTGTAACGCTTTTGGCAGTACTCCTGATACCCGCCGGATGGATGCTTTCATTTCCAAATTCGACAATGGCCTGACTACACTTCTAGCTTCGACGTTTCTTGGCGGGGAAGATGATGATTCTATCGCCTCAATTGCACTTGACGAACTTGGAAATGTTTTCGTTGCAGGGCAGACAACATCGGACGAGTTTCCGGTCACTCTAGGGGCGTATCAAACAGCCAAGCCCGGGGGGTACGACGCTTTTGTTTGCAAGTTGAATGCTTCCCTCACAAACCTATTAGCATCTACGTATCTAGGCGGGAGAGATTACGATGAGGCTACTTCCGTTCTGGTCGTTGGTCGCGAGGACCGCCGGCCCAAGGTATGTGTGGCTGGAAACACAAGGTCCAACAATTTCCCCACAACTCCTTCAGCTTACGACCGAAATTGCGGTACTGATGGCAATTGCAACGGGAAAGGAGATGCGTTCGTAGCTTGCTTCACTGGGTCCTTGTCCACTCTCGTTTCCTCGACCTTCGTGGGTGGGAGCGGATGGGAGGAGGCCCGCGCCTTGGCCCTAGGTGGTGACGGTCGGCTTTACCTAGTCGGGGTCACGGATTCCACTGATTTTCCCACGACGGCCAATGCTTACAGCACGAGCTACAACGGAGGTCTCCATGACATATTCGTCGTTAACCTGCCCGTAACTCTCGACATTGTCGTGGCTTCAACCCTCTTGGGGGGCGATCAGGAGGACAACGCCTGTTGTGTGGCCATGTGCGGCCACGAGGTCTGTGTTGCGGGCCTAAGGAAATTCTTGCCGCAGCCCCACTACCCCGACCAGGATGTGGCCATCTATAAACTCAGCCCCGACCTCAGGACCCTTGTAGCATCGAGATTCCTCGGAGGGCAAGGCTTGGATGGCTCCGACGAGGCTCATGCGATGGCAATAGACGCCTCAGGCAACATTTACGTTGCAGGCACGACCTCCAGCCTGGATTACCCTACCACAGAAGATGCTTACATGAGCAGACCTCTTAAGTCGGAAGACATATTTCTCTCCAAGCTTTCCCCGGACTTAAACGAGCTGGTGGCCTCCACGTATTTTGGGTCGGATTATAGCACGGTCGCCTCTTTGGCAATAGACCCCTCAGGCAATGTCTTTCTTGCAGGAACTGCTTGTCATCCGAGTTTTCCCACAACGCCTGGAGCGTATGATCCTCTCTGTGGGACGGATGGGAATTGCGATCAGCCCGACCCGAACGCGGCCTGGTTTTGCGACGGCTTTATCTCCAAATTCGACAACCGATTCTCCTCTTCTCCGATTTCCATGTACACCCTCAACGTCGAGGTCTCGGGTCACGGATCCGTGGCCAGCACTCCAGGAGGCATACATTGCATCCCCACTTGCACCCACCAATACAGCTCCGGAACTTTAGTGACCCTTTCTGCGATGCCAGAGGAAGGATTCGAGTTGGACAGGTGGGAGGGGGATTGCTCCACATGCGGAAAGGACTCGGAGTGTCTCGTGATCATGAACAGGGACGTCTCCTGTGCAGCCATCTTCAGCGAATCGGTGGGTTACTCGTTGACAGTGAGAAAAACCGGGACTGGAAGCGGCATCGTGAGGGGGCCAGGGATAGAATGCGGGGATGACTGTAGCGAAATTGAGCCGCGAGGCATTGAGGTCAGTCTGTTGGCCATTCCCGGTGAGGGCTCCAGGTTCGCGTCGTGGGGGGGCGACTGTGAGGCCTGTGGCAGTGATCTCACCTGTAACCTCCGAATGGATTCCCATAAGGAATGCACTGCTCGCTTCGATCGTCCTGGACCTGATCTCACCGGGAGTTGGGAAAGTTTGGAGCAAAGCTGTAAAAATACAGCAAGTGGCTTGAGATGCAAACTGAAAGGAAGGCTCACGGTCACCAATCAAGGAGATGCGAAGGCCCAAGCGGGAGCCACGATCCGTTTCTACTTGTCCCAGGACACAGAGGTGAGCGCCGAAGACCTTATTCTCAAAGAATTGGCCCTCGGTGCACTGGCTCCTGGGCGCAGCAAGACCAAGAAGTTGAGCGCAACCTTGCCAACAGGCACGAGTGCGTCTGGAAAATACGTCATAGGCTGGATAGATCCAACGAACGCTGTGGAGGAAAAGAACGAGGAGAATAACTTAGCTATAGGACAAATCCCATGAGTAGCGAGGAAGGCCGCGAATTAGTTGACCGATTCGCGGCCTTCGAAGTATTCAGAAGCCCATTACTGGCAAACTCTTTCCCAATGGCCTGGGACCCACACTTCCCTGTAAACTGTGAATCCCCGATCGTCCCTGATGGGCCTTCTCTCCCACCTTCCCTCCACCCAGATGGTCGTGCATGGTGGAGGAGGCGGAGGCGGCGCATAGACATATACGGGATACCAGGCGGGTGGATAGTACCAGCCCCACCAAGGGCCGATACCTATCCAGACATAGGAAAGAGACTACGATCAACCTTGTCTTGGGCCTCATGGCTCAACCCCCCTTTTCCCCAGTACAAGCCCCTTCAAGTTTTTCCTCGTGTTTGGACAGGGGCCGAGCCGAACAGGTTTACTTCATCCGAGGGCTCTGGAGATTCCAACCTGCTTTGGATCTTCAGGTTGGGATCAGCCAAAGTCACCCTGGAGTCGGGTGGCACGGAGCTTGTGAGCCAAACGTTTCCACCTATTATGGACCGAGCTCCTATTACGGTCTCGCCTCCCAGGATCGTCGCACCAGCATAGATGATCACATCATCTTCTATGGTGGGGTGTCTCTTGTATCCCCTGGCCATGGATCCATCAGCCTCTCTCTTGAGACTCAAAGCCCCCAGGGTCACCCCTTGGTATATCCTGACATTGTCGCCTATTTCCGTAGTCTCCCCGATGACCACTCCAGTCCCATGGTCTATGAAGAAATTTCTCCCAATCTTGGCACCAGGGTGGATATCTATCCCAGTTACCCTGTGGGCATATTCCGTCATTATTCTGGGGAGCAAGGGGACCCCCTGGACGTGAAGCTCGTGGGCTATCCTGTACACAGCAATGGCGAAGAGCCCTGGATAGGCGAAAACTATCTCATCTATACTCTTCGCCGCAGGATCCCCCTCATATGCTGCCCTCACATCCCCGGCCAACATCTTTCTCAGCTTGGGTATTTTCCTCAAGAATTCTAGAGCCTGCTCCTGGCCCTTCTCCACACACTTCACACAGAGGCTGTCCAAGCGCCTGCATTCATGTTGAATGCTTCTGGAGATCTGAATGGCCAACTTTTCAAAAAGGGAATTTACCTCGGAACCAATGTGGTAGGCGAGGTTCCTCCTATCCAGTTCTTGATTGCCGAAATAGCCCGGAAAAAGGAGATCCAAAAGGTCCTTCAGGATTTCGACCACTGACTCGAAAGAGGGAATAACGGCCGAGTCGATGTGGTCCACACTGTCCGGCTGCTGGCAACTCTCCACTATGGCCTCAACGATCTCCGGGAGTTTGGATCTGTAATCGGAAGCTATTTCCACAGCTGTCTTGCAGGTCTCCCTGTCGGATATCGGTTGGCTCATCCCTCATCCCCCTTGGTAAGCGCTTACCTTATTGTTGACCACTCTTGTCGCATTGGCAAGCCATGTGGGGATTCGGGTTTCCCATGTTGGAACGGGGACGGTTCCTGCCAAGAGCCATAAAACGATGTGGGCACTTTGGAGATGGCCCGAAAGAAGAGGTTTCTCCCTTGCGTGGCACTCGCTGGGGGAGGGAGGGATCCTGGTCAAAATTTACGGCCACTTGGACGTCTCGGCTCTTTTCCTTTCTCGCTAGGATATTGGTTACTTCGCTCTTTGAACCTAAAGCTTCCTAGTATCTCTTCGAAGGTCTCGGAGTAGCTCTCAAAGGACTCCGGCAATGCGTGGAATGAGAGCAAGTAGATCATCCCTTCCCTCTCAACCCAAATGTCCCTGAACCGCCACCACGGTGTACCCCATGGCCGAATGTAGGTGATTTCGTAACCGGAAAGGTCTCCCTTTTGGAACTTTCTAGTTGCAACGTTCCTCATCTCAGAGGTCGCCTTCCTGTATGCGCGCTTGAATCGGCTCTCGAGGTCCTCGTTTCGCTCGAGAGGGGAAGAGGCAACTGCGAAAAATCCTCTTCCCTGGCCCTTGATAGCTGGATGCTGTATCGTCACGATCTCTCTCACACCCAAGCCATAATAATCTCGGGAAGAGGCGGTATGGCGAAGACTTCATCCATTGTCTTCCAGCCCCCAGGGATTGAGAAGGTGAAAGCCTCGTGTTGGTAAAGGCGGCCCGCCATAACTGAGGAAGATCCCATGCAAGATGCTAGGAGAAAGAAGGCAATTACGCTAGCTCGCCCTCTTCTTGAGACGCGGAATACCTCTCGTATTGGATGATATCGCCTCAGGGCATGCCGAGCTGTGAGGGTTTCCCCTTGGCCGCACCTCTTTCCATCTTCTTCATGGGAGCCATTCTCCACGTGAATCTCTCCTTTCTCGCAATTGGCGTTTCCTTCCTGTTGGAGTTTGTCCCACCCCGAAAGCCATGGCCCAGCCATCGGGATCCCCATGGAACCACGAATGAATGGAGGATACCTTTTCCCCCCTTCCCCGAAGCAATAGTGTCCAATGCTTTGAAATTGGCTATGGTCAGATCACCTCCCTTCTCGGAAAGAAGGGGGTTGAGGGGATAAGGCTTCTTGGAGGGGCGATTTTCCGAACGGCCAGATTTTCATGGCCGAGGCGTGCCCAGCCCACCCTTTGGCGAGATCCCCTAAATGGCTCCTTTTGCCCCCAGACCCAAGGACTTTTCTAGGGAAGAGGAATAATATCGACGACGTGCAAGGTCACCTGAGGGCGCAATTCCAAAAGGATCGGCCTTCGCACAGGGTGATACCTCCCCCTTCCTGGCGAAAGCAGAGACCGGGCCCTGCGAGACCCTCGGGATGAGCGAGCTCCTGGGAAAGAGGCGACCCTATGATGGTATTGCCCATCCCCCCTTCGGGGCCCTTTTTCTCATTAGCTGGGGAGGCTCGACTGGAAAGCCACCACTAGCCCTTTGAAGCGAGAAGACTCGTCAGTCGCTCTTTTGTCTTTCTGAGATCCAGGAACTCACCCACAAATGGGTGAAGGGGCCTGTGGACGACCTCGGATGTAGGGCCCATTTGGAGAATCTCTCCCTCACACATCACTGCTACCTTGTCGCATATGCTCATTGCGTCCAACCGGTCGTGGGTGGTCATGATTGCAGTCGTCCCAGTGGCGTGGAGCAGTCTGTCCAAGTCCTCGAGGAGTCTGTCTTTGGAAGGCGGATCCAAGGAAGAGAAAGGCTCGTCGAGGAGCAAGACCTCGGGTTCCACAGCCAGGGCTCTTGCCAAACTCACCCTCTGAGCTTCGCCCCCGGAGAGGTCTTTCACGTGTCTGCGTTTGAGGTGGGCGATTCCCAATTTTTCTAACGCCACCCGCGCCTGCTCATCAGATCGTTTCCCCCTTATTCCTCTCAGTCTGAGCCCCAGGGAAACGTTCTCCAGAACCGTTCCGTTAAGGAGAAGAGGCTTCTGAAAAACCATGACCACCTTGCGCCTAAGCTCCAAGGGAGTGGCAAGTCCCGATGTAAGCTTCCCGCACAGTTTGACCCTTCCTTCCTCAGGCTTGAGGAGAAGACCTAAGGACATGAGAAGGGTGGTCTTCCCTGATCCATTAGGCCCGACCACAGCCAATATTTCTCCTTGAAAGAGTTCCAACCGGCGGATCTGCAGCCGGAATCTGCCCCTCCGCACCACCAATCCCTCGACCTCCAGGACAGGGGACTCCTCAATCACCACTTGTGGCCTCTTTGCTGCAGGCACGTCAGGGCAACCGTAACGGCGTAAGCCAGTAACAGAAGTATCACGCCGAGGGCTATGGCCAGTTCGAAGTTGCCTTTGGCAGTCTCCATGACCGTTGCGGTGGTCAGAACCCTCGTGCACCCCCTTATGTTACCTCCCACCATCATGGAGGCTCCGACCTCGGAGACTACCCCCCCCGAACCCCGCCATTACTGCCGCAAGAAGCTGCAAACGGGCTTCTTTGATCAAAAGCCAGACGAGCTGTCTTCTTCGTGCACCGAGTGAAAGGATCTGGAGTCTGAGCTCCTGCGAGAGGCTTTGGAAAGCTCCCACACTTATCCCCGCTATGATGGGTGTAGCAATTATAGCTTGGGCCAGAATCATGGCTGTAGGGGTATAGAGAAGGCCCAGGGCGCCCAGAGGCCCACTGCGCCAAAGCATTAGTGTCACAAAAAGGCCCACCACAACCGGAGGAAGCCCCATAGCCGTATTGACAATGCTCAGGAAGAAAGTCCGCCCAGGAAATTGTCTCAGGCCCACGAGAGCCCCAATCCCTACCCCAAAAAAGAGGCTCAATAGGGTCGCTGTCCCCGAAACCTGAAGTGTTAGAAGCACTACTTCCACAACCTCTCTGTCTCCTCGGAGAAGGAGCCCAATTCCTCTCTTCATCCCTTCCACGATCAGTTCCATTTTAGCCTCATTTTTCCTGCTCAGTAGCTGCTGGGAAGAAAAGGGGTGTCCCGAAACGATCCACGCCGAAATCTCGAATCATCCGCTGAGCCTCCCCGGACACCAGGAAATCGGCTAAGAGTCGGGCTCCCTGGCAATTGACCCTGTCAAAACGGGAGCAATTCACTTCTATCACATGGTAAATGTTTCGCAACTCCTCGGCGCCCTGAAAACATATTTCTAGGGCCAGCTTGGACGCTAGCGCTAGGTACGTGCCTCGATCGGAGAGAGTGTACGCCCCTTTTTCAGAGGCGATGAGGAGAGTCTGTCCCATTCCTTGGCCGCTTTCCTGATACCAACGATTGCCATGAGGATTTACATTTGCTTTTTTCCAAAGCTCCGTCTCGAGCACGTGTGTTCCTGAAAGATCTCCCCTGGAGATGAACAGGAACCCGCCATCAGCTACTTTTCTAAAGGCTTCCTCCACGCTGCGAGCATCCCTCACCCCTGCAGGGTCCCCCTTGGGTCCTGCGAGGACGAAATCGTTGTACATGACGAGTCTTCTTCTCGCTCCGAAGCCAGCTTCCATGAACTTGAGTTCCTCACGGGGACTGTGCACGAGCAGCACATCCACCTCTCCTCTCGCCCCTAAGGCGAGGGCTTGACCAGATCCCACTGCAATTGTCTTGACCAGGACGCCCGTGCTCTTTTGGAATACAGGCAATAGCACATCAAGAAGACCCGAATCCTGGGTGCTGGTCGTTGTTGCCAGGATGACATCCTGTTTTGGAGGCACACGATCTCCACAACTGACATATGGCCAAGCCGAGATCAGAAGCGCCAAAAGAGGCCAGATCAGACGAAACAACGGTCTCATCCTATGGCCTCTTTTGGCCGATCTTCCAGCGAGACTCAAAAGTAGGTGGCTCAGTGGGATTTCCTTCTCGGGGGCCATATCCAGCAAGGCCCGCTTCAGATTTCCTTTAACCCCTCCTCGCTTGTTCATCCTAACACCTCCCGGGGCAATTTATCCAGTTAGTATATGCCGATCAATATCCAGATGAATTGTCAACTGGGAGATGGGCCATGGGCCTAGGGCCCAAGAAGGGCTTCTTGCATTCAGCGTAAAGCCATCGTCCCTTGAGCGCAGAGCCTTTCCCTTACGCAGGGCCTCCCCCTCCACCAAGTACCCTGTCCCCCTTGAAGGTGTTGACGCTTTCGTGATAGGAAAATCCCCTCTGGTCGACCGGAGGAAAAGTCATGGATGGGAGGTTAGCTGTAGAGGTGATGGGGGTAGCTGGGTCCGGAGCGCAGCTTAGGTCCGGGGGAGAGACATGGAGGGTCCTTTGGAAGAAAGCCTGGGAGAGCTCAGCCCATTCAAGGCCGTTGAGGGTGCCTGTGGCGCATCACAAAGACCTGGGCGCACAGGCCCTATGGTGATGACTTGAGAAAATGACCTGGCTCAAGTCATTCGACTTTTAGCCAAAGACCCATCATCTCCGGGTCTCATGGGTCCCGGGGTCGTCCAGCTCGTCATACGCTACCTCCGTGACCAATTGGGGATTGTTCCTTAGGCCCTGAATTCATCCATTGGACGGCCTCTCTCACGGCAATTTGAGCCGTGCCATCTTCGCCCGCCCCAGTTGTGGCGGCAAAGGGTTCAACTTCCGGCCAGTAGCCCGAAAGATCGCATCCCTGCGCCTTGGAAGTGGCCCACTGTAGAAGGGCCTCGAAGGGGAGCAAGTGGCCCCATGGAATTGCAACACTGTCCGCGTGTGTGGTCTAATGGTTCTGGCGAGAGTTGGAGGACATGCTCTCGAGGGAGAATAGTACCGTCGACAGGCGATGCACTTGAGCTAGGTGAAGAAGGGGGGGTAAAGAGTATGTGCGAGATAAAGGCATATGGGCTCAGAGACGACGGGGAGGAGCTTCTCTTGGAGTCCGTGATTAGAGTGGAGCCTCAAGGGGCTGATACATGGAGACTCCTTTCCCTCTTTGGGGAAGAGCGCCTGGTGAGGGGCAAGTTCCAGAGGGCGGACTTCAGGGAGAACAAGGTCTACTTCGCTTTGGGGGATAGTTGAATCTCGTCCTTTTTTGATCCTTCAGGGCTTAGGCTCGGCCCCAGACTTCTTTTTTTCCGAGGAGAAAGGGACAAATGGATCCTGTTGAGAAGGCGAAAATAAGGCTCCGAGAATGGATTCACCATGCAGAGCACCACATGGAGGATTACGAGAAACTCGCAAGGGAGCTGGAGGGGCTGGGAAAGAGGGAAAG
>JAPWUY010000027.1 GCA_028275295.1 Thermodesulfobacteriota bacterium
AACCTCTTTTTCGCAACGCCGGAAGGAAAATTGGAGCCCAGACTGGCTACAGAGTACAAGACATCCGCCGATGGTCTCACCTGGACCATAAAGCTCAGGCCTGGGGTCAAATTCTCCGACGGCACACCCCTGGATGCAAAGGCGGTGAAGCTGACCTTCGACAGAGCCCTCGATCCCAAGCTCAAGGTGCCTCTCAGGTTCGCCATAACCATGGTCAAAGAGTGCGTGGTGGTGGACGATCACACAATAGAGCTCAAGCTCCATTATCCCTTTGCGCCCTTGGCCCAGACCCTAGCAATGACCCTTGTATCGCCCATCTCCCCCAAGGCACTGGAGAAGTATGGGGAGGAAGTGAGGCAGAATCCAGTGGGTGCAGGTCCCTATATGCTCAAGGAGTGGGTGAAGGGCGACAGGATAGTCCTCGTCCGCAACGAGAATTACTGGGGGCCCAAGCCCACTGTGGAACAGCTCACCTTCAAGGTGGTGCCGGAGGTGGCGACGAGAGAGGCCATGTTGAGGTCGGGTCAGATAGATATCTGCTACAAGCCATCCCCAGCCAATGTGGCAGCCCTGAAGGCGGATCCAAACCTGAAAGTGGAGATGCCCCTCAGCACCAGGACCATATTCATGGCCCTCAGATGCGACAGGCCCCTCATGAAGAACAAGCTCGTGAGGCAGGCATTCAACTACGCCGTTGACAAGAAAGCCATAGTCAAGAAGATCTTGTTCGACACCGCAGAGGTCATGGACGGGACCGTTTCCCCCATTCTCTTCGGCTATGCCAAGATGGAGCCCCAGTACGATTACAACCCAGAGAAGGCGAGGGAGCTATTGAGGAAAGCGGGCTGGGACTTCAATCAAGTGGTCAAGATGGGGAGTCCCCAGGGGCGATATCTCTTTGACACCCAGGTTGCGGAGGCAATCCAGGCCCAACTCCAGGCCATAGGGGTGAAGACGGAGCTCAGGGTGATGGACTGGCCCACTTACATGTCCACTGTGTACAAACCTCTCGAGCAGTCGGAATTCGACATGGTGCTTCTGGGCTGGGGTCCCCTCATTATGGATGCGGATATGGCCCTGTACGGGCAATTTACAACCGCGGTCTACCCGCCGAAGGGCCTGGGCTCCGCCTTCTATTCCAACCCCGAATACGATGCAATAATGGAAAAGAGCCGTCTGGAGCAAGACCCGGCCAAGAGAAAGGAGCTCTTGGTCCAAGCCTCCAAGATCATCTGGGATGATTGCCCTTGGCTCTGGCTGCATATAGAGAAGTTCGTGATAGCATACACGAAGAAGATAGAGGGGCTGATCGTAACCCCAACGGAGAAGTTCTACCCCCAGTACGTGACCATGAAATGATTTTGGAGATTGGCCCCTGGGCGGATGGGGCGAATGGATTCCATGACATCGAGCTCAGCTCGGAGATGGGTAAGGGCTCCATAAAGGGCGAGATTGGGGCCCTCCCCAACATCTCGCAGGACTGGTCCCGAGATCACAGGGGATAAGGAGGCCATGATTGAGTGGAGAAGGCGCTTTGCAAGATCGTGGAGTTTGGGGGTTGGGAGCCGCCCGGGGGTAGGCTCAAAAGGTGCGAGTCCAAATGGGGGTGCGAGGCCGGAAGCCCTGAGAATGTCCCCCGTGAAGACCTGAGTATTGAGAGACAGAGAGCCCTCTCATGCTTCAGTACACCATAAGAAGGTTGATCTCAACGATTCCTGTGCTCATAGGCATCTCCCTTCTCCTTTTCGTCATGCTGAGAGCCTTGCCAGGGGATCCAGCCCTTGTCCTGGCCGGTCAAATGGCTAGCCCAGAAGACATAGAGCTCATAAGGGTTCAGTTGGGGCTAAATCAGCCCATCCACATCCAGTATGCGAAGTTCATAAGCAGGCTGGCTGTTTTGGATCTGGGCAGGTCTGCTCGCACCCAGAACCCAGTCCTGGAGGAAATATGGGCCAGACTGCCCAATACGTTTCTCCTTGCCACCACGGCCATAACCCTGGCATGTCTCATCGGCATTCCCGCCGGGATCATAGCAGCAGTGAGGCCCTACACCAAGATAGACTATCTCGTCACCTCGTTTTCCCTGTTTGGGATATCCATGCCTGTCTTCTGGCTTGGACTGATGTTGGTCGTGGTCTTCTCCGTCACCCTTCAGATTCTTCCCGCTGGGGGAATCGGCACATGGAAGCACGTGGTCTTGCCCACAGTGACCCTAGCTTCCTTCGTCGTAGCCTTCATAGCCAGGATGACCCGATCGAGCATGCTGGAGGTGCTCTCCCAAGACTACATCACGACGGCCAGATCCAAAGGGCTCATGGAGAAGGTGGTAATAATAAAGCATGCCCTACGCAATGCCCTCATCCCCATAATAACGGTTGTCGGTCTACAATTCGGCTCCCTTTTGGGGGGAGCTGTCCTCACTGAGACCGTGTTCGCATGGCCGGGCATGGGGAGGCTCATAGTCGACTCCATTCTGGCAAGGGATTATCCCATGATCCAGGGAGCCATCTTGATCTTCGGCCTTCTCTACATCTTGGTGAACCTGATCGTGGATCTCATCTACGCCTGGGTCGATCCGAGAATCCATTACGATTGAGGAAGAAGGGTTCAGATGGGATCGGGAAAAGAGAAAACCGCCAAGCTCCCAGAAGGGGGAAGGTCATCTTCAGAAGGGATTCCATCGGGAACTCAGAGCCAATTCCGAAAGGGCCTGGCTAAGCTCCTGAGGAATAAGATGGCGGTCTTCGGAGGGATCCTCATACTGGGCTATATGGTGACCGCCATTTTCGCCCCGATTCTGTATCCTGGGAATCCCTCAGCCCCGAATTTGATGAGATCCCTGGAGAGACCATCGTGGGAACATCCCCTCGGAACTGACGAGCTGGGCCGGTCCATCCTCGGGAGGATCATCTATGGCTCCAGGGTGTCCCTGATGATATCCCTCGGTGTGGTATCCGTGGGGCTCCTCATAGGGGTGCCCTTGGGGCTCATCTCCGGTTATTACGGTGGGAAGGTGGATTTCATTCTTCAGAGGATAACTGACATGCTCCTTGCATTTCCAGGCTTCCTCTTGGCCTTGGCCCTCGTTGCCATCTTGGGGGTCGGCATCAACAATACGGTCATTTCCATTGGAATAAGCATGGTGCCCATTTACATTAGGCTGGTGCGTGGCTGTGTCCTCTCGGTGAGGGAGCAGGTATACGTGGAGGCAGCCATAGCAGTGGGAACCCCAGACCTGAGGATAATTCGAAGGCACATCCTTCCCAACGTGATGGTCCCCATAATCGTCCAGACTAGCCTGGGGATGGGCACAGCCATATTGTTTGCAGCGGGGCTTGGTTTCCTGGGGATAGGCGTACAGCCTCCCACCCCAGAATGGGGTGCCATGCTGGGGTCCGGAAGGGGTTACATATTCAATTCCCCCCACGTCGCCACATTTCCTGGCCTGGCCATATTCCTCGCTGTGCTGGGCTTCAACCTCCTGGGGGATGGTCTAAGGGATGCCCTGGATCCGAGGTCGAAGATATGAGTGGGGACCATCTCCTCTCCATCAGGAACTTGAAGGTGAGATTCAGGGTGTACGAGGGAGTGGCAGCAGCAGTGGATGGGGTGGACTTTTTCGTGGAAAAGGGCGAGACCTTGGGTCTTGTGGGTGAAAGCGGATGTGGGAAGAGTGTCACGGCCATGTCCATTCTCAGACTCCTTGCCTCACCGCCTGCGGAGCTGGAGGGGGAAATAGAGTTTCAGGGAAAGAACCTCCTCGAGTTGCCCCAAGATGAGCTGAGGAAGATAAGGGGTGGAGCTATCTCCATGATCTTTCAAGAACCCATGACCTCCCTCAATCCTCTCCTCACCATAGGAGAGCAGATCGCGGAAGCGATAGTGCTGCATCAGGGATTGAGTCGCCAGGAGGCATGGGATAGGGCTGTGGAGATGCTTGCCAGGGTGCAGATACCATCTCCTGAAGCCAGAGCTAAGGACTATCCCCACAAGCTCAGCGGCGGTATGAGACAGAGGGCCATGATCGCCATGGCCCTCTCCTGCAATCCCAATCTCCTCCTCGCTGACGAGCCAACCACAGCCCTGGATGTCACGATACAGGCCCAAATCATGGACTTGATGGAGAGACTCAGGGAAGAGATCGGCGCATCAATTATCCTGATCACCCACAACCTGGGTCTCATAGCGGAGATGGCTAGAACAGTGGTGGTGATGTACGCGGGGAAGGTGGTGGAGGAGGCTCCGGTGAGGGAATTGTTCTCGGAGCCCCTCCACCCTTACACTCAGGGTCTTTTGGGTTCTGTCCCCGTCATAGGAAGAAAGTTCAAGATGGAGAAGAAGAGACTTCAGGAGATCCCCGGGATAGTGCCCAGCATCTTCGAGATGCCAAGGGGATGCAGATTCCATCCCAGGTGTCACAGGATGATGGACATCTGCCGTTTGGAAGAGCCGCCAATGGTCGAGATGGGGCAGAGGCGGAGGGTGCTTTGCTGGCTATGGGCTTGAGCACATCGGGGAGCGCACTCCTTCAGATAAGAGACCTGAAAAAGTACTTTCCCGTCCGGAGAGGACTCTTTTCCAGGACTACCGGTTGGGTCAAGGCAGTGGATGGGGTGAGCTTCGAGCTGGCCGAGGGGGAGTCCCTCGGGTTCGTTGGGGAGAGCGGCTGCGGGAAGACGACCGTGGGAAGGTGTATCCTGAGGCTCATAGAGCCCACAAGTGGCGAGATCTATTTTCAAGGGACAAACCTTCTGGAGCTGGACAAAGAGGGGATGAGAAAGGTCCGCTCCAAGTTGCAGATCATTTTCCAGGATCCCTACTCCTCCCTCAACCCCAGGATGACTGTGGGAGAGATAATAGCCGAGCCCTTGAGAAACCACGAAAGACTCTCCCGAGGTGAGCTCATGGGAAAGGTCGCCTATCTAATGGAGAGGGTCGGTCTCAGGCCGGAGCAAGCCAGGCGCTATCCCCACGAGTTCAGCGGGGGGCAGAGGCAAAGGATCGGAATTGCCAGGGCCTTGGCTTTGAACCCGAAGGTGATAGTCTGCGATGAGCCAGTTTCTGCCCTGGATGTCTCCATCCAGGCCCAGGTCATAAACCTGCTCGTGGAACTCCAAGAGGAGTTCGGGCTCTCCTACCTATTCATCGCCCACGATCTCAGCGTGGTGGAACACATAAGCGACAGGGTCGCGGTGATGTATCTGGGGAAGATCGTGGAGCTGGCAACGGACAGGGATCTTTACCAGAGTCCCAGCCACCCTTATACTCAGGCACTCCTATCCGCAGTCCCGATACCAGATCCGGAGTATCGGAAGGAGAGGATACTGCTTGCCGGGGATGTGCCGAGCCCGCTGAATCCGCCTCCCGGCTGCAGATTCCACACGCGCTGCCCAGAGGTGATCTCAGTGTGCAGGGAGGAGGAACCCCTTCTCAGGGACCTGGGGGGCGGCCACTGGGTCGCCTGCCACAGGAGATGATCATTTGGAGATCCTGGCAAGGACCCTCTTGCGAGGGAGATAATCTCTGCCCCCGACGGGGAGGGCGAGACGATCCTCTGAGTCTCAAAGGGGTCTTTCTGCAAAGCTCGAGCATATGCCAGGGGGAAAGGTCTGGCATCCTCGGTCGCACTTCAAATTGGACAAAGCTCAGGGGCAAAAGGCGAGATTCTTGGGGAGACCAGGTTCCCGGGATGCGGCCAGGAGTGCCCTAGGAGCGAAGCTGAGGGAGGAGATGAGATGGAAGGGGATCTTGCTCAATGGGTTGCGGCCCTGAGGAGGGACATCCACATGCACCCCGAGCTTTCGGGCGAGGAGGTTAGGACCACCAAAATAGTGACGGAGATTCTCCAGGAGCTAGGTCTTGAAGTGAGGCAGTGGGAGGACATGACGGGAGCAGTGGGGATCCTAAGGGGAAGCTCCCGAGGTCCGACCCTGGCCCTCAGGGCGGACATGGATGCACTTCCCATAGAGGAGCTCAACGAAGTGCCTTACAGATCCCAGGTCCCTGGAGTCATGCATGCCTGTGGTCACGATGCTCACACGGCAATAATGCTGGGGGTGGCTAGAGCTGTAGTTTCATCTCCATGGAGACCGGATATGAAGGGGAATCTAGTCTTTCTTTTCCAGCCAGCAGAGGAGCGGGTGAGTGGGGCAAGGGAGATGATATCGAGGGGGGTTCTAGAGGACCCCCCAGTGGACCTAGTCATGGCATGCCACGTGGTGCCTGATATTCCGGCTGGATTCGTGGGGCTCTTCAGGGGACCGAGCCACGCATCGGCCGATTCCTTCTCCCTCATCGTCAGAGGAAAAGGGGCCCACGGAGGCAGGCCAAATGAGGGCGTGGATCCCATAGTGGCGGGAGCCCACTTCGTCTGCGCCCTTCAGACATTGGTGAGCAGAAACATAAAGCCAACGGAGCCGGCTGTTGTGACAATCGGCAAATTTTGGGCAGGATCCGTGGGAAACGTGATCCCAGAGGTGGCTGAGTTGGAAGGAACCGTGAGGGCGCTCTCTGAGGATGTGAGGAAAAGGCTTCTAGAGAGGCTTGGGGAGCTCAGAGAAGGGATGGACAGATCATTCGGGGTCAAAAGCGAGCTAAAATTAAGGGAGTCAGTTCCTGTCTGCATCAATGACGAAAAGGTCTCTCTACTCCTTCATGAAGTGGCCACCGAGATCTTGGGGGAGGAAAAGGTCCTGTGGCTTCAGCCCTCAATGGGAGCGGAAGATTTCTCCCTCTTTGCACAGATCAAGCCATCGGCCATCATGAGACTGGGCTGCGCCAAGGAGTTGGAATCCCGGGACAATTATGCCCCTCTCCATTCGCCTAGATTCGACATAGACGAATCCTGCCTGATGGTTGGGGTGCGGATTTTCACCGAGGCTGCCCGGAGGGTTCTCTCTTGATCACACGATTGCGAAGAGGAGTCCTGGGCGACTCCTCGTTTAGATCGGACGCCCCCTGACCAAAATAGGTTGCTATGGTAGCCACAAGGCTATCACTTTGATCACGATCTAGGGGGAGAGGAACATGGGTCCGGTAGAGGGCACCACCTAGGGTCATGGAAGAAGGTCAAGAACTGCCAGGAGAGGATGGGGTAGTAGTCGCCTTCTCGAGATTTTTCGAAGGAAAGCCATTCTTGCTTCATCAGGCCATTATCTCTCCATGGTGGCGTCTTATAGCGACCCACATGTGACAAGGTCTGCCAAAAGGTCCTAACCGAATTGGCCCAGGGCAGACAAGGGAGGCATCCTGGGTGAGGTAAGGCCAAGGGGGCGGGCGGCTCGGAATCCTCGCTGCCCTTTGGAAGGCGGGTCCCCATAAAAAAACCCGGGGAACGCCCGCTTTAGTGAAGACAAAAGATGACTTACCTGAAACCATTCGGCCTTTGGCAAAAGACTGAGAGCCTAGGATCTCCCATCCAGGCAATTTTACCGAGGCCTGTGGGAGGAGATCCGTGGGAAAGAGGGCTTGGGTATTCCGTGCAGGCCCGCAAAAACACGAAAAAACTTTGGGCATCCGGCAACCGGATGCCCGAGGTCCCCAACAACAAAAGACTGTCCTTCAATAAGGCTCCCAGTAACGGTGGGGTGGGACCCAGCGGCCGTAAGCATCCCAGTATCCTGGCACATAAACCCACCTCCCAGGGGCCGGCCCGTAATAGGCTGGCGGACCGTAAGCGTAGGGGTAGGGTCTTATGACCCCTGCATCGAACAGGGAACCCGCAAGCATACCGGCACCGGCCCCCATGGCAGCACCCCTCGGATTGCCTGTGATCCCGTAGCCGAGCAATGCCCCGGCTGCACCCCCAGTGGCTGCGCAGCCCATAACTCCCACTGCGAGCCCCAAAAGGGCAAGCACAACTACTCCTTTGGCGAGGCCACTCGGAAAAAGCCTCCCAAGCAGAATAGCTGAGTTCTTCTCCATTTCATCACCTTTCATCGGGATCCTCCTTGCCGAGAAGAAAAGCGGACAAAACATTGGTCGCCGTGCCAGGGGGAAGGTTTACTTGGGGGTGGAGCGGTGGAAATAGAGCTATCAATATGATCACAACATGAGGGGCACCACGGCTCGGACTCCGCTAGAGATCATCAAATCGCTTCGCAGAAGAAGGCGATGGACTGCCGGATAGAAGATGCCCCCAACCTCTCTTCACGTTTGGGCCTTCCCACTTGCGCTCCAAGAGGTTATCAGTTTTGGGGGGAAATGGGGGTTTGGGTTTCGTCTCTTCGAGGAGTTAGCCCGCTAGGGGTAGGAAAGCGATCCATGTGAAATCACCTCCCTCAAATCATTCAACTTTTTGCCGGATACATGATGATCTAAGGAGGCTCTCACTTGTGCCCCCAGGAGAAAGGGAGTTTTGCCAAGAAAACCAGGATGGTGCAAGACGAAAAGGTTGGTCCAAAATCGCGATGCGAGCTTTCCGCCCTCACTCAGGCGCTCTTTTCCACAAATCCAAAAGCGGATCCCCCTCTTTTGGCCCTTTCCAGGCTTCACGAGTTTTGGGGCCCGACATTACTCTGGTGGACCCTTTTCGAGAAAGGGTATCTGGGAGCCTTTTCTATAGGCTATGGCATGGCATGAGGCTATGAGCTCGCCTTTTTCATCCCTGACCTCTATCCTGTAGTGGCCTGTCCTTTTGGTCTTGTGCACTTCGTGGGCTTCCGCAAGCAGAGTGCTTCCAAGTTGTGGAGGGGAGTGGTACGAGACCCCCACATGAAGTGCCACAGCCCATGTCCCGTAAGAGTTACAGGCAACCTGGAACGCCTCGTCCATGAGCGAGAATATCGCCCCTCCATGACACATTCCGAACATGTTTCCCATATCCTCGGTTACGATCATCCTCACTTTCGCATAACCCTCTCTCACCTCGAGTAGCTCCAATCCGAGCTTTCTCGCAAAAGGTTCCCTTTTCGCCTGCTCCAGGAAGGCTTTTGCCTTTTGAGCGTCCATTTCTCGCTTCCACCTCGCAATGAGGTCTCTCGCATATGGGATAGAGTGGCCCCTCAAGGTCTTCTTGCCTTCAGGGCAGCCTTCAGGGCCTCATCCACCTTTGGATACTTGAAATTGAAGCCCGCCTCCAAAAGCCTCTTTGGCAGGACTCTTTGGCCTTCCAAGATCACCGAGCCGAACTCTCCGAGGACGAGCTTTATCATGAAGCCGGGGGTTGGGAAACAGGCCGGCCTCCCCAAAACCCTTCCAAGGGCCTTCGAAAAGTCCTTGTTTCTCACGGGGTTGGGAGAGGTCAGATTGAAGGGCCCGGATGCGCCATCGAGGCTCGCTAGAAAATAGATGGCCTCGACCAGATCCTCGATGTGGATCCAGGAAAACCACTGTCTCCCGCTCCCTATTGGCCCCCCTACGAACCACTTGAAGGGTTTGACCATCTGTTGGAGAGCGCCACCTGTTCCCCCAAGAACTATCCCGAATCTCATAATGACCACCCTGGCTCCCTTGTCCTCAGCCCTCCGGGCCTCAGCCTCCCAGTCAACGGCCAGCTTTGCGAGGAAATCCGATCCAGGAGGGGATGATTCGTCGAGCTCCTCGTCACCGCGGAACCCATAGTAGCCAACTGCAGAAGTGCTCATGAGGGTCACCCGGGCCCCTTGAGGAATGGCATCGACCAAGTTCCTGGTGGTGAGGATTCGGCTGAGCCTGAGCTCCTCCTTGTACTGGGGGGTCCATTTTCCGAAAATCGATGCCCCTGCCAGGTTGACTAGGAGATCGCATTTCGCGACCTCCTCTTGCCATTTTCCCGGGATTTTGGGATCTCCCTGTAAGAAGTCAGCTCCCCCAGATCCCTTCCGGGTGAGGATGATGACTTGATGGCCATCCTCGCGCAACCTCTTGGCCAGATGCGATCCCACAAAACCGCTCCCTCCTGTTATGAGGACCCTCATGCGCCACCTCCGGATGCCTTGAGATTCCAAAAAGGGCAGGTTCCCTCTGGGAAACGTGCCAGTCCTACTTAGTGTGTCCTGGGAGGGTAAAGCTGGAGCAAGTTCCTCCAGGGCAAGAGCGGGTAACTGGCTGGGGTTGGGACCCGCCTTTCTGACTGCCGTGGCTCTGCACCACACTCATCACCCTTTCGCCTCCCTCGGTGCCACAGTGAGGGCAGCGAACCTCCATGGGCTCGCTTGTGGAGACGAAAAGCAGTTCGAAAAGCTCTCCACACGAAAGACAGCGGAACTCGTAAATGGGCATTTCCAGATCCTCCCTTCGGGAGACTAGCTTCTCAACCAATTTTGAGCCCCGGGCTCTCTCGTTCCATCTTCCCTTGGCCTTTGGGGTTTTTTCCCATAATATAGCACAAAGTCGGTCACATACAACGCGGAAGGCGCTCGAGAATTTTTCAAGAATCTCTGGTCCGAGCACACAAGTAGTCCTTCCCACCAGGAGGAGCCCCAAAGGTGGAGGAGAAAGAGTTTCGGCTTTCTTTAAAAGGGGGGAACGAAAAGCTTTTCGGTCCTCTTGGCAG
>JAPWUY010000028.1 GCA_028275295.1 Thermodesulfobacteriota bacterium
CTGGGCAAAAAGGACAAGGTCCCTCGGGATTGGGATAGAGGGAAGCGGATGTAGCGGTCCTCAACCTCACGAATTCAAGAAGTTGGCGCTCGGAAGGGAATAAGAGGAATTAGGTGAGGGCGCTCTGAGGTCATGGGATGTATCTTCTTCGGCGAGTAGACTGGTGGGTGCGAGCCCCAGAATGCCCACAAAGTGCGGCACCGGCCGGATAAGGCCAGGCCGAGAGGCGTGGAAGTGAAGGCACGGGAATTGATGAAGGCTTCAGAGATTCACTCCTCCACCTCGTATCCTGCTTCTTGCACAGCCCTTTTGGCCTTCTCCAGGGCATCCGGGCCCTTGCCAACAAATGTGGCCATTGCCTTTTCCAAATCCACCTTCACTTCAGAGACCCCATCTAATGCCTCAAGGGCCCTCTTCACTGAGGCAACGCAATGCTGGCATGTCATTCCCCTTATCCTTATTCTATGCTCCATGGCTTTCCCCCTCTCTATCCACGTCACTATGAGGGCGGTTTTCGTGGTCACTGCGTCTCGTCACGCTTACGCAGCCTGTCTGGATATCACAGTAAAAGCCGCCTTGACAGTTCTCGCACTCCAACTGAATCGTCGTATGCTCTATTCCGTACTTGGATCTCAGCAACCGGTTTATTTCCTGCAAGATCTCGCCACTTCTGCTCATGAGCATGTCATCCACAAGAACATGGGCGTTCATAGCGTGGGCACAGACTCGAGCAATATGTGCACGGACTCCTTGACAAGCCTCGCTGCTCCTTTAACTATCACGGCACATATGGCCACACTGATGATGGGGTCCACTATGAGCCATCCTGTGAAGGATATGATGACTCCTCCAGCTATGACCCCCAGAGAAGAGAGGGCGTCACCCAGGATATGAAGATATGCCCCCTTGAGGTTCAAACTTCCCCTTTTTCTGGGCCCCAAGGCCCAAACAGCTATTCCATTCGCAGCAAGACCAAGAAATGCAACCCCCATCATCACATCTGGGTTCACGACCTCCAAGGCTCTGAACCTCTTGTATGCCTCGTAAAGGATGAACGCACATATGAGAACCAGGGAACTTCCATTTATCAATGCGGCCAGTATCTCCATCCGGTAAAACCCGTAGGTCCTGGTGGAGGAGGCAGGCCTCGCTGTGAATTGCAAAGCAACCAGGCTGAGGGATAGGGCCATGACATCTGTCAACATGTGCCCAGCATCGCTGAGGAGAGCCAGAGAGTTGGAAATGAACCCTCCCACAGCCTCCACGACCATGATCCCGGCTGTTACCCCGAGGGCAATCACTAAGGCCCTCCTATCCGCTTTGAAGGCCTCGTGACCATGATGGCTCCCTTTGTGGGTGTGGACTACCATCCCGGTATCCTTCTATACACCTAAACCCTGATGGACCCTCCCAAAGGGGAACCTCACCCCCTCCATCTCCTGCAGAATAGGGGATACGAGAAGGCAAGTAAAGGGGGGAGAGAATGTCCCTGGGGGTCCCGAAAGGGGGAGCACCAGAAAAGTCTTGACAAGGGGAGTGAGAGTGTGTTTTCATTTGAAAGCACTTTTTGGAAGGAGGAAGAGGTGCTGAGCCGAGGGTATTATTGGGGCTTTTACTTTTGGTACTGCGGGCCCCGGTCTGCCCATCGGCTCCGTGCTATGAGGTTCTAAAGGGAAAGATCAGATAAAAATCCAAGGGCCATGGGCGGACGAGGAAGGTTCCCCATGGCCCTTTCTTTTTGGACCATGGGGAGCAAGCCTCAGGCCTGAAGGCTTCCAGGGGAGGACGAGATGATCATCGTCATGTCCAGGGATGCAACGGGCACACAGATCCAGAATGTCACCCAGTGGATAGAATCCGTGGGACTTGGAGCCAAGATAGCGAGGGCCCAAGATCGCACCATCATCGGAGTAGTGGGGGAAGGAAAGGCCCTTTTGCCCCTGTCCGAAATGGCCAAACAGAGGTTCTCCCAAGTGGAAGATGTCGTGCAACTCAATTGTCCTTATCCCCTCGCTTCAAAAGACTCCAGAAGCTCCAGGACCATTATCAGGACTGGAGATCTGGAGATAGGGTCTGAGGAACTCGTTGTGATGGCCGGGCCATGTTCTGTGGAAAGCGAAGCCCAGCTCATGGAAGCAGCCTACATTGTGAAGAAGGGGGGCGCCCAGGTATTGAGGGGAGGAGCTTTCAAGCCCAGGACCTCTCCATATAGTTTCCAGGGCCTAGGGGAGAGGGGGCTCAAGCTCCTTCGCAAGGCAGCCGACTCCGTGGGGCTTCAGGTGGTCACAGAGGTCATGAGCGCAGAGGATGTCCCTCTTGTGGAGGAGTATGCGGACATCCTCCAGATAGGAACCAGAAACGCGCAGAACTTCCCCCTCCTCAAGAGGGTAGGGAGAAGTGCCAGACCGGTTCTCCTCAAAAGGGGGATGATGAGCACTGTGGACGAATTCCTCATGGCTGCCGAATATATCCTCTCCGAGGGAAACTCCCAGGTCATCCTGTGCGAGCGAGGGATCAGGACCTTCGAGACCGCAACCCGTTCCACTCTGGACCTCAGTGCAGTGCCCGTCCTCAGGGAGTTGACCCATCTCCCCATTGTCGTGGATCCGAGCCATGCAGCGGGCTTGTGGAAGTACGTGGTACCGCTTGCCAGGGCGGCCGTTGCGGCCGGGGCCGATGGCCTCCTCGTGGAGGTTCATCCGGAGCCGGAAAAAGCCCTGTGCGACGGCCCCCAGTCCCTCAGGCCAGAGACATTCTACACCCTCATGGAGGAGATCCGCTCCGTGAAGGCAGCTATCTCCCGGAAGAGGTCCTCCATGCCATGAGAAACTTGACAGTGAGGATAGAGAGAAACCCCTCGGAGGGACACGATATCCACATAGGGAGGGAGATTCTGGAGGCAGCGGCCTTGCGCCTCATGAGCTCAGGGTGGGGATCGAGATACGTTGTCTTGACAGACTCCAGGGTGGGAGCAGTCCACGGGAGGCAATTGATGGATCTGCTCCGAGGCACGGGAGCGCGGGTAGACCCAGTGGAGATCCAACCTGGGGAAGCCTCCAAAACAGTGGCTACGGCCCTGGATATAATCCGCCAGCTCCTCTCCATCGAGGCTGACAGGCACACTTGTCTAGTTGCCCTGGGCGGAGGGGTTGTGGGGGACCTTACCGGATTCGTGGCCTCGATCTTCATGAGGGGGATACCCTATGTGCAGTTTCCCACTACCCTTCTAGCCCAGGTGGACAGCAGCATCGGAGGCAAGACAGGTGTGGATCTCCCAGAAGGAAAGAATCTCATTGGAACTTTCTACCAGCCCAAGGCGGTTTTCATGGAACTCTCCTTCCTGGACACCCTGCCCCAGGAACAGATGAGGGAGGGTTTGGCAGAGGTCGTCAAATATGGGCTCATAGAGGATCCCGAGCTTCTTTCCATTGTCGAGGCAAGGCCGGATCTCTGCTCGAGAAAAGACCCTGACCGCCTGGAAGAGATAGTCTACAGGTGCGCCCTCATCAAAAAGAGGTTCGTGGAGATGGACGAGAGGGACCAGGGAGTGCGGAGGATGCTCAACTTTGGCCATACCATAGGCCATGCCATCGAGGCGGAGTCCTCTTACGAGATCTCTCACGGTGAGGCCGTCTCCATAGGAATGGTTGCCGAGGCGAGGATATCCCTCAAGTTGGGCCATCTCTCCAAGGGGGAGGTGGAAAGGATCGAGGGGTTGCTGGCCTCCCTGGGATTGCCAGTCAGGGTCCCCCATGGGCTCTCCACAGAGGGCATCCTGGCTCACATGCAGAGGGACAAGAAGAGATCGGGTAACACGAGACCCATTGTGCTCCTCAAGCGAATTGGACTTCCTTTCCTGGAGAGGGATGTACCGGAAAGTTGCATAAGAGAGACCCTGATGGAGCTCCAGTCATGAGCTGCTTGGATTTGGAAGCACTCAGAGCCGAGCTCGAGGAGATAGATAAGCGCCTCATTGAGATCCTCAATGAGAGGGCAGTTCTGGCCCTCAAGATAGGGGATGCCAAGAGGGCCCTCGGTCTCGACCTTTGGGATCCCTCCCAGGAAGCCAGGGTTTTGAAGCGAGCTTCTGGCTTAAATCGTGGGCCCCTCTCGTCGGAGGCCCTTGAGGTCATTTTCAGGGAAATACTGTCCACTTGCAGGGCAATCCAGGGGCCAGTGAGGATATCCTTTCTCGGTCCCGAAGGATCTTTTAGCCATTTGGCCGCACTCAGCCAGTTCGGTAGAGATGCTTCCTTTTCTCCTTGCCAGACCATAGCGGAGGTGTTCAGAAAAACGGAGACAGGGCAGAGTGACTGGGCAGTGGTGCCCATCGAGAACTCCACAGAGGGATCCGTGAGATCCACCATGGAGGAGCTTCTATCCACGCCTCTCATGGTCAGGGCGGAAATAATCCTTCCCATTTCCCACTGTTTGGTCTCGAAGGCACCATCCATTGAGAAAGTGGAGAGGATTTACTCCCACCCTCAGGCCCTGGGCCAGTGCAGAGGGTGGCTGAGGGAAAACCTCCCCGGTAGAGAATTGGTGGAAGTCCCGAGCACATCCAAAGGAGCCCTGATGGCTGCTCGGGATCCTTCGGCCGCTGCCATAGCGAGCCCTCTAGCCTGCGAGATCTATGGGCTGAAGATGCTGGCGGAAACCATTCAGGACTCGGGGAACAACGTCACCAGGTTTTTGGTCTTGGGCAAAGGGATGAGCGATCCCACGGATGATGACAAGACCTCCATCATTTTCTCGACGAGACACCGGCCTGGAGCCCTTTGCAGAGCCCTGCTTCCCTTTGCAGAGTTAGGAGTGAATCTCCTCAGGCTGGAATCCCATCCCATTCCCCAAAGGCCATGGGAATACATGTTCTTCGCTGACCTGGAAGGGCACGCAAGCAGAGATCCCCTCAGGAAGGCCATGGCCCGTATGGAGGCCCAAGTGACCCACTTGAAGCTCCTGGGATCCTATCCAAAGGGACGGTCTGGAAAATGATTTGCGTCTCCTTGAAACCGAGGGATACAAGGGATGCCTTGGAGCAGATGCGCTCTGTCTTCGGAAAAGCTGACCTCGTCGAACTGAGATTGGACATGATGGAGAGGTGGGATCTCGGAAGGCTCATCGGGGAAAAGAGGCTTCCTATAGTTGTCACGCTCAGGAAGAAGGGAGAGGGAGGAGGTTTTCAGGGCGATGACAGTGAAAGGCTTGCGATTCTCAAGGAGGCAGTGAAACTAGGGGCCGATTTCTTGGATCTGGAGATGAGAGGAGCAAAGAAGATCCTAAGTGAACTCAAGGAGGAAGCGAGGACCTCAGGAGGTCGAACAAGATTCATAATTTCATCCCACAACTGGACCTACACTCCCCAGCTTCCTGTCCTGAAAAGGCTTGTGAAAAAATGTTTCGCCCTGGGTGCAGACATTGCCAAGATCGTCACAAATGCCCTTAGACCACAGGACAATCTCGTCACCATGCAACTGGTCTTGTGGGGAGAAAAAGAGGGGATCCCTACGATTTCCTTTTGCATGGGAAAGCTCGGAAGACCGAGCAGGATCATGGCCCCTTTGCTGGGAGCCCCTTTCACCTATGCATGTATCAGAAAGGGAATGGAGCTTGCGCCAGGGCAGTTAACCCTGGGAGAGGTGAGAAGAGCGCTGGATATTCTGAGAGGATCCCATGAGAGACGGAGCTAAAAGGTCAGAAGAAGTGCTGGTCTTCGGTCTCTTGGGAAATCCCGTAGGCCATAGCCTCTCTCCAAAAATGCATCGGGCGGCATTCCAGGCTATGGGAATCGAGGCCGAGTACGTGGCGTTTCCCGTCGTGAACTTGGAGCAGGCGGTAACGGGGATAAGGGGACTGGGAATTCGAGGGGCTAGTGTGACCATCCCCTTCAAGGAAGAGATCATCTCCCTCATGGACAAAGTGGATCGTGTGGCCTCGGTCATAGGTGCAGTGAACACCCTGGTGAACGATCAGGGAGTCCTCACGGGGACCAATACGGATTGGCTGGGATTGAAAAGGGCCTTGGAGTCTCGAATCTCCATTCGGGGGAGAAGGGTCGCCATCTTGGGTGCTGGGGGGGCCGCAAGGGCTGCTGTCTACGGGGTCATGGCCGGTGGGGGAGAGCCCATCCTCCTAAACCGAACTCCCCAGAGGGCGATGAGGGCAGCAAGGGACTTGGGATGCGGGTGGGCCCTCTGGGAAGGTTTAGGGGACCTCAATGCCCACGTTCTCGTGAACGCGACCCCTGCAGGAATGTCCCCCAGGGGCGACGAGTGCCCGGTTGAGCCTGAATTGCTGAGCCGATTTCACTTGGTAGTCGATATGGTCTACAACCCCCTTCGCACGAGGCTCTTGGAGGAAGCAGAGGCCAGGGGGGTTGGGACAATGAATGGGGTGGAAATGTTGGTCCAACAGGGAGCCGAGCAGATTCGCATATGGACTGGAATGGAGCCACCCATCCAAATCATGAGAAAAGCCGTGATCGAGGCACTGGGGGGAGAAGATGAGGATTGAGGTGTGCGGACCATTGAATGCCACAGTGAGGCCTCCTGGCTCCAAAAGTCTCACCCAGAGGGCTCTTCTCATGGCCTCCCTCGCAATGGGGGAGAGCGTCATAAAAGGAGGCGCCCTCTGCGATGACACCCGCCATTTGATGGAGGCCTTGAGGAGATTGGGGGTGAAGATAAGGGAGTCTCGGGATGCCATAATCGTAGTGGGCACGGATGGAAGATTAGGGAGGGCTTCGGGAGAGATCCACCTGGGTGACAACGGCACTGGCCTTCGTTTTCTCGCGACCGCGTTGTGCATGACAAAGGGGGATTACAAGCTCACAGGCTCGACGAGGTTGTGCCAGAGGCCCATGGGGCCCCTTTTGGATGGTCTTTTCAAGTTGGGAGCCCATGTGAGAAGCGAGAGGGGAGACGGATGCGCCCCCATCCTCATCAAAGGAAATGGCAGTTTGAGGGGAGGCTCTGTCTCCCTCGAAGCTTCTCAGAGCAGCCAATTCGCCTCATCCCTTCTCATTTGTGGTCCCTATATGAAGGAGGGCCTTTTCCTCGAGCTCCAAGGTCAAGCTGTGTCCACTCCCTACCTCAATATGACTTTGGAGATGATGAGGAAGTTTGGGGCCGAGATCTCGGGGGACCTTCGCTCTGGGTTGAGGGTAGAAGGCCGGAAGAGCTACAAGGGTCGTATCCTGGAGATAGAACCAGACATCTCGAGTGGTTCTTACTTTCTCGCCGCATCAGCCCTGTGCGGGGGAAGGGTGAGAATAGAGGGCGTGGGAAAGGCCTCGCTACAGCCCGATATGAAAATCTGCCACATCTTGGAGAGGATGGGCTCCAGTGTGACCCTGGGGGATTCGTGGATAGAGGTGGAAGGGAGGCTCATGGAGGGGGAGGATCTCGTCTTCGATCTCAGAGATTGCCCGGATCTGGCCCCGACTGTGGCTGTGCTCGGCGCAGCTAGGCGAGGCAAAACAGCGATAATCAACGTCCCTCATCTGAGGTTCAAGGAGAGTGACAGAATAACGCAGGTCGCATGCGAGCTCAAAAAAGTGGGAGCTCGAGTTGAGGAGCTCAGTGACGGGATGATAGTGGAGGGAGGTAGCCTCCATGGGGCAAAAATAGATGCCCATGGCGATCACAGAATAGCCATGAGCTTCGCAATCCTTGGCCTCAGGGTCCCTGGGATGGAAATTCGGAATCCTGAGTGCGTGGCCAAGTCCTATCCGGGATTTTGGGAGGACTTAAGGAGGATCTCGTCGCCGTGAACATAAGGCTCTTGGGTCACAGATGTAGCGGAAAGACCTCAGTGGGCAAGCTTTTGGCGAGGAAACTCGGGATCCCCTTTTGGGATACCGATGATCTCATCGAGATGCGGCAAGGGATGGCAATAAGTCAGATCGTGGAAACGAGGGGCTGGAGTTTTTTCAGGGCCAAGGAGAGGGAGGTGCTACTTGAGGTTATTGACAAAGAAGACGGGGTTGTGGCCCTAGGAGGGGGAGCTCTCCTGGATCCACGCAACAGGGAAGATCTCAAGGAAGAAGGGGTGAACATATGGCTTTTGGCGAAGCCCGAGACCATCCTCCAGAGGATGAGGCAGGACCCCAAGACCGCATCCAGGAGACCACCCCTCAGGGGGCTTTCCCCTGAAGAAGAGTTGCCCCTTCTCATGGAAGAGAGGGACCGACTTTACAGGGAAGTGGCTCACCTGGAGGTGAGAACCGATGGAAGGCCTCTCGAGGAGATAGTGGGAGAGATCCTATACAGATTGGGCCTCCTCTCCTCCTTGGCTACCAAGTCCTATTAGAGGAGTGGAGACTTGCCAGGCAATACCATAGGGAAAATGTTCAGGGTGACCACCTGGGGTGAATCCCACGGGCCGGCTGTGGGGGCAGTGATAGACGGATGCCCCCCCGGCATACCCTTGTCCCCGGAGGACATAGAGAAGGACCTCCGGAAAAGGAGGCCATCGGGGCTTCCTTGGAGCACCCAGAGGAGGGAGGAGGATGAGGTTCAGATCCTCTCCGGAGTGTTTGAGGGCCGAACCTTGGGCACTCCCATCTCCCTTCTGATCCCCAATAAGGACGCGAGGAGTTCTGACTACGATTCCCTGAAGGGGATTTTCAGGCCGGGTCACGGGGACTACACCTACTTCAAGAAGTATGGCCACATAGACCACAGGGGTGGAGGAAGGGCCTCGGCGCGAGAGACAGTGGCGAGGGTGGCAGCAGGGGCAGTGGCCCGCAAGCTTCTGGGCTCGGAGGGGATAGAGGTTGTGGCCTTCACCAGGGAGATAGGCGGGATAGTGGCCAGGAAAACGCTCTTGGAAGAATTGGATCAGAATCCCCTAAGGTGTCCTGACCCGGATGTGGTGGAGGAAATGCTCCAGGTACTTGAGGCGGCAAGAAAGTCGGGCGATACCTTAGGGGGTATTGTGGAGATAAGGGCAAGAGGATGCCCCCCAGGACTTGGAGAGCCAGTATTCCATAAGTTGGATGCGGATCTGGCCTCGGCCTTGATGAGCATCGGATCCGTCAAGGGTGTGGAGATGGGAGCGGGATTTGGGGCCTCTCGAATGAGGGGGTCCCAGTGCAACGACGCCATAAGGCCCCACGGGTTCGCCTCCAACAACGCTGGGGGTGTCCTAGCTGGCATCACCACTGGGCAGGAACTGGTGGTCAGGGTAGCCTGCAAGCCGGTCCCATCCATCTCCAAGGAGCAGATGACCATAGACCGAAGTGGCGAGGAGGTCTGCCTGACCATGAGGGGCAGGCACGATAGCTGTGTCATCCCGAGGGTGCTTCCAGTTTGTGAAGCCATGGTGTGCATGGTGATTGCGGATCATTTGCTCATGCAGAGGGCCATTTGCGGATGGAAATAGGAATTGTCGGTGGCACGAGGGGAATGGGTCGTTGGCTAGCCAGGGTCCTCTTCCAGGAGGGTTACACGGTGCATGCGTGGGGAAGAAGCGAGGAACGCGAGATGGAGGAGAGGATCCCCTCCTGCCAGGTGGTGTTCGTGAGTGTCCCCCTGGAGGTGGTCTCCGAGGTCTTGGAGAAGGTTGGGCCAATGGTGAAGAGAGGCAGTGGACTTATGGACCTGAGCTCCCTCAAGGAGGAGCCTGTGGCGACAATGCTCAAATGCAGCTCTTCGGAAGTGGTGGGTATACACCCCCTTTTCGGCCCAAAGGTGAGGTCCCTCAAGGGAAAGAAAGTGGTCTTCTGCAGGGGAAGGGGAGAGAAATGGCTTGGTTGGGCCAAGAATCTCTTCGAGAAAAGGGGGGCCCGGATCCTGGAGATGGACCCGGGGGAACACGATTGGAAGATGGCGAAGATTCAGCTCCTCACTCACCTGAACACAATGGTCTTGGGAGTATCTCTGGGGGAACTGGGTGAAAGCCTCGTGGAACTCCTCGATATCTCCACCCCAGTGTTCGAGAGGAAGGCCAGGATGCTCAGGAGAGTTTTCTGGGAAAATCCGGGACTGTATTCAGCCTTGGTCGCCATGAATCCCCACCTTTCGAGAATCCTAGAGGTATACACTAGCGCCCTCGGAAGGATATCCCGAGCTTTGGGCCAAAACGGGCCAGAAAAACTTCGCTCTCTCATGGAAGATACGAGAAGGGCTTTAGAAGGTGGCCCTCTTCGCGCCAAATGACCCAATGGGAGTTTCCTCAAGAGTCCTCAGTCGAGAGCTGTTTCACAGGCCTCTTCGGACATGAAGCGCCAAACTCAGGGGCTTTG
>JAPWUY010000029.1 GCA_028275295.1 Thermodesulfobacteriota bacterium
TTGAAGCTTTTCTTTAGATTTCTCACGCTGAGTATCGTGGCCTTTCTTTTCATGGCAACCTCTCTCGGTGTTTCACGTGAGGGCGCTGGCGACTAGTTGTTGTGTGTATGGGTGCTGAGGGTCGCTCAATATCTGATCGGTCAACCCCGCCTCCACTACTCGCCCAAATCTCATGACAAGAGTTCTCGTGGTGAGAAGCCTGATCACCCCGAGATCGTGACTAACTATCACCACTGGGAGGCCAGTGTCCCACTGGATGCGCCTGATGAGATCCAGGACGGAGGCTTGGACGGAGACGTCGAGACCCGATGTGGGCTCATCCAAAAGGAGCACAGAGGGATTGCAAGCGAGGGCTCTCGCAATTTGGACACGCTGCTGCATTCCACCTGAAAAGGAGCGAATGGGACAGTCGGCTCGGTCAGTTGGCAGTTCCACACGGTTGAACAGATCCATCACTCTCGCTCTTATTGCTCCAAAGTTCGGCCTGTGGTGGTTCACTAGCAGGGGCTCTGCCACGTTCGCCCCAGCGGTGAGCCCCATACGAAGGCCCAGATGAGGGGACTGGTACACAACTGCCAGGAGCCTGGTCCGGATGGTTCTCTTCTGTTGCCAGGAACAAGTGAATAGGTCCCTACGGCCATTGTCCACCTCCTTATGGTAGAGCGATCCAGAACATGGATCCTCATCCAGGTGAAGGCACCTGAGGAGGCTGGACTTACCAGATCCCGACTCGCCCACTATGCCCAATACTTCACTCTCGAAAAGCTCGAAGCTAATGCCGTGAAATGCGACTATGCTGAGACACTTGGGACATACATTTCTCCCATGTTCGGGACCTGTCAGCTCCACGCAATGAGGACATCCAGGGCCGTAAATCTTTCCCACATTGTCCACTCTCAGGACGGGAGAACACTGTCCGCGGCTGGCCATCTCCTGCACTCCTTAGATTCTTGCGTCTTTTTTCAAGATCAGGGCCCTACCCTTGGCTCGAGAAACTTCAAGCCTTTTTCTCGAGCAGAAATCTGTGTCAGAGCAGCACCATCTGGAGCCCAGACCATCCTCTCGGGGAATTTCGTCGAGAAAAGAATCCCTCGACCCGCAAAGTTCGCAGGCCTTTCCCCGCTGATCCTCTACGGTGAACGGGACATCCTCGAACTCCAAGGGCTCCACCGAAGTGTGAGGCGGAACAGCGTAAAGCCTCTTCTCCCTTCCCGCGCCGAACAAGAGTAGGGCTTCGTTTCTGTTGAGTTTAGGAATGTCCCATCTGGGGATGGGAGATGGATCCATAACGTATCGGCCATGAACCAGTACCGGATACCTCGCACCGACGGTCACCCTGCCCCAGCGGACGGTTTCCTCGTAAAGTCTCACCCACATGAGACCGTAGTCCCCCTCAGCATGCATCCTCCGGCAGAGCTCGACCTTGGGTTCCACTTCCCTCAGTGGTTCTGGGATGGGAACCTGGAAGACGAGAATCTGACCCTGCTTCAGCGGCGTGTCTGGCACTCTGTGTCGCGTCTGGATGAGAGTGGCCATTGTGGTCTCTGTGGTCACCTCGCACCCAGTCATCATGGAGATAAAGCGCTTCAAATTCACAGCGTTCACCGAATCATCACAGCCCTGATCTATCACTTTCAGACGGTCCTCAGGACCGATGATGCTGAGGGTTATTTGCAGGCCACCGGTTCCCCATCCCCTGGCAATGGGAATCTCGGGACTGGAGTAAGGGACCTGATACCCGGGTATCGCCACCGCTTTCAGGATCTTCCTTCGAATCTCACGCTTGATCTCCTCGTTCAGATAGCCAAAGTTATAGCCCGTTGACGGACCGTTAAAGAAAAGAGAAGACTCGACACCTTTCGCGACGGTGCTTAGTTTCATTTCTTCTGCCTCCTCACCCCTCTGAGCTGGTTTAAATCTGCTTGAAAAGTGACGTAATGTGGCAATTTGTAGTGAAGGCAAAAGCCCATGGCTTCGATACCGTCCGTGTGAAGAAGGACAAATTCCTGATCTTGGGCGGGAGTCTCACAGACATCCATTTGCATGGTCCTGTCAAGGACTGCCATACTTATTGCCTTGAGCTCATTCTGTCCGAAACAGAGCCCGTAACCCATGGTGAAGTGAGGATCATCTTGGTCCTCTCCTCTCTCCATCCGGCTTATGACTTCGCATTCGGTTACTCGAATCCATCCCAAGGGCCTTCCCTCCAAGCAAACAGGGACATCTCCAACCCTGAGCTCTCCTATAGCCGGGTGGATTTGGCCATAACCCCTCATGCTCGAATATGCCAAAGCGAGAAGCCCACCAGTCTCCCCTCGCGCCAAAAACTGGAGCCTCGCGCTCCGACTTGTGGGGATGGAGACAGTCTCCATGGTGATGTCCGTCAAGATTCGTGGCGCTGATGGAGGGCTGACCAGCAGGCCCTGCTCGCGAAGGATGTCGACTATCTTGGGAAAACTGTCCGGAATGGGTATTCCGGCCCGTGCCAGATTTTCCAAAGCCTTCTTCGCGCGGATCCTAGCCTGATGAAGATTTTCAAATAGATCGAAACGAATGAACCTCAAACCGTAGTCAGGTGTCGCACCCAGGATTTGCCCCCCAGGAACGTCTTTAAAAGCAGCGCTTATCCTTCGGTGAACCCTCATCTTCCGCGTGTCGATCGGGTCTGTATACCCTCTCCTGGGAACAGAGGAGCGAAAAGCCCTCACAAGGAAGGCTGCCTCAAAGGAATCGCCGAGCGCCTGTTTCAAGGCGTATGCGGCTAATTTGGGCCAGTACAATCCACCCTCTCCCATCACCCGGTCCACAGCCAGAGCAAACTGCTCGAGGATCTGATGTACCTCAATGGGCTCGCTCTCATGGCCGAATGTCTTGGCAACCAACAATTCCTCAGAATTTAGGATGGCTTTCTCTCCTCCTTTCACAGCTACGTAACCCATTTCACCCTCTCCTAGGCTTCAGCACCTCTATCTCACAAGCCCGCGGGATCCCGAGCACGTTTCCTTCCCGGTCAAATAAGAAGGCCTCGAAGCCCATGGGATACTCGAAACAGAGTTTTCCCCTCTGTGAGGCCCAGTCCAGCACAGCCGCGGAAACCCTTAGACTTAGCCTTCCTTTCACGCCTGGTCCCGCGAAACCTAGCAGCCCGGCATCGCCTTTGATCCCCTCTTCCACGTAAACGAAAAGAGTTGCCCCTTCTTCAGGAGCAAGGAGACTTCCGCGCTTCAGGGACAGTAACTCCGAAGCACTCGCCTCGACTCCGCTGAGAACGAAGTCGGCTTCCTCCAGCTCAGCAAGCTTGACCCTCATCCCTCTGGAAATCTCTTCGGCCCATAGTCTTCCCCTCTCAGTAAGGCCCGAGACGGTGACTTTCTCATCCAGTAGGCACTCGCAGGCGAGAAGAAGTGGGCTTGGGACGGAAACAAGTCTATTTTTTCTTTCAATGGGCAGATCGAGTCTCGCAAGGGTCCCGGGCCTGCTCAGGACATGGAGTAGTGTTCGATAGCATCTCTGGACCCTTAGAACCTCCTCAGTGAGTGTGAACATGGGCTCGCGCTCCTAATCATGTAAGGTTCATGGTCTCGAAAGTTACCCTAGTGCTGCCCAGTGCCCTGGAAGTCTTTTGCCTGACCTCCTCCAGCCTTTGTTTTTCCATCTCGAATTCTTCCGCCATTTCATTCAGAACGTTGGGCGCTAGAGTTATTGCAGCCTCAAGCAAAGCCAGGGCCAATGCGCGAGGAGAATCATCGAAAAGTGCCCTGCCACTAAATTTCCGTCCCCGATAGAGCACCTCGCACTCGCTGAAAAGGATCTCCCCCACACAGAAAAGCTCTCCGGCTGCCGACTCCTCAGCTACGGCCATGCACAGGGTCCTTGTGGGATCCTTGAAGACCTGGATATCACCCATTTTCACCCACATTTTCTTGGTCCATTCATTTACTGCAGAGGGCGAGGCCTCTAGGAAAAGCCATCTAATCTCTTCGCTGTCCTTCATCTCGTTCCCTCCTTTGATTTTTATCCAAGCTCCGCCTCTCCTCTGTCTTCGCCTCAAGGGTAAAACCTCTTTGTGACACCACCGTGGCACTCAGCTCACAAGTTGTTGAAGAGAGAAGATCCCTAGTTCTGGAAAATGAGTGGCTGCCCAACACCCCTTGTATTTGCGCCCCAACCCCAACCGGGAGAGATGCAGATTGACCTACGAGGCAGCCGAACGGCTCGATAGCCTCATCCGGATGCGGGGCTTTCGCCTTCAGGGGGTCTCTACTGATGTCCATTGGAAGTGCCAAATTCTGCTGATCTGCGCACGCTTAGGAACATGGGCTCGGCTTGGGCAGGGTAACTTTGCGAAAAAGAGGGCCACCTAGCCTCGAAACCTATAGCCTATACCCCGAAGGGTCTCTATCCTGTCCTTGGCAACCCCCATTTTTCTCCTCAGTCTTTTAATGTGGGTGTCCACCGTCCTGGCATACACATCGCAGGATTGACCCCACACCCGGTCTAGAAGGACCTCCCTAGTGAGGACCTTTCCAGCGTTTTGGACCAACTCGCAGAGGAGTCTGAACTCGGTAGGAGTGAGAACTACCTCTTTTCCCTCCACCTCTACTCTGAAACCATCCGGATCGATGAAAATGCCGGAGACCCCCATCGTCTTCTTAGCATTCATGGGCTCGTGTCGACGCCGGAGGATGGCCAGGACACGCAATACTAGCTCTTTCGGGCTGAAAGGCTTCGTCACGTAATCTTCTGCCCCGAGCTCGAAGCCGAGGATTCTGTCCCTTTCCTCTCCCAGGGCAGTGAGCATGACAACGGGGATGAGCCTCGTGCGGTCGTTCTGTTTGATGCGGCGACAGACCTCTCTTCCATCCATCTGCGGAAGCATTATGTCCAAAATGATGAGATCGGGCTTTTCCCTCGAAACAAGGGCAATGGCTTCCATCCCCGTTCTCGCCTTCAGGACTCGCATGCCCGCCTTCTCCAAGGCATGGGCTACAACCTCCAGTATGTCGTCATCGTCCTCTACTACCAGGATCTTAAGGGGCCCCACCTCTCTACTTCCCCGGAGCACAGGACCAATGGGCCTCACCTATAAATCGTGGTAAAAGAAGATCACAGAGGGATCGCAGAAATGGGACAAAAGGGTGACAATCATCGGGATACCCCTGGACTCCAGGAATCTCCGGTACAGTTAGGCTCACTGAAAGGGGTCAGGATGAGTCGGGAGGGCGATTTGCAGTGAGTCGAGGGAGTTATGGGATGCGGGGGAGAGAGGTTTACCTTCTGTCTATGGCATGAAGAATGAGAGGCCAGGCTTTGGGTTTGGAATTCGGGGATTCCTCAGGGACAAGTCTGAGCCCTCGAGCTTTTTGGTGGACTTGGGAGGGGGACCTGGAGGAAGGGGCAATCTCTGGGAGTGATGAGGCTCATGGAACGGGAGGGCACTTGATGTGGTTTCTCTCCTCTCCGTGAGGCAAATACATTTTCGGCGTCCTCGGTGGGAAAGGTGGATCTTCTCCGGGGGGTGGCCAGAGCTTTTTGAGACCAAATGCCACCCCGGGATCGAGAGGACGTTTCGAGCCAGTGGCTGGGGGAAGAAAGAGCGAGTGTGGTAAAATCGGGAAGAACTTCTCTCAGGAGGTCACTGCAATGGAGCCAAAAGGAATCTTCACCCCGAAGGCCCCATCCCCCATCGGTCCTTATCAGCAGGCAATTGTCGTGGGTGATCTATTGTTCACATCGGGCCAGATAGGCATCGATCCCTCCACAGGGAAGCTCGTTCCAGGAGGGGTCGAAAGGGAAGCGGAGAGGATTTTCCGGTCCCTCTCGGCAATCCTGGAAGAGGCTGGATCGTCTCCAGCCCAGGTGATCAAGGTCAATATCTTCCTTGTCGACCTGGGCCATTTCAGCCTCGTGAACAGTATATACGAGAAATTTTTGGGAGATTCGAGACCAGCTAGGACAACTGTTCAGGTTGCAGGGCTACCCATGGGAGCTGCCATTGAGGTGGACCTCGTAGCCAGAATCTCGAGGCCCCGGAAGGAGTGAGGAGTCAGGTGGCGGAAATAATAGACCTCGAGGAAAGGAAAAGGTCAATGGGGGCGGCCAGGCTCCTCGTGGAGTGGGCCAGGGCCCTCGGCTTTTCCATAGGCCCCCAATGTTCCCTGATGGAGCTTCCCGATAAACTGCTTTGGCTTCTCGCCAAGGCGGACCCTAGGGGACAGAGCGAGCTCGAGGATTTGATAGTGCGACTGCGAAGGGGGAAAAAGAAGACGAGTGCGGTCCTCGGGCCCAGGGAGAGAATGGAAATCTTGGATGTCACCCTTTTCCTCTTGGATCAGATTCGCTTCGAGTGCATGACGCGACTCGGCTGGATCGAACCCCTGGAGACGAGGCAAATTCCATTGGCGGAAATTCTGTCGAGACCCGTTGAGAGGCTAAAGGAACTCAAACAGACACCCAAACTCAGGCAAGACAACCCCAGTTTTCACAGGTTTCAGGCCTTGCCCCTTCTCGAGAAAGAGACATTCATAAGAAAACAGATCCCTCAGGCCCTGGAGATCTTCAGAAGGAGAATCCAGGAAAGAGAGTGACGGAGCTCGAAGCTCGCATCCCTTGACAGGTGAGTTAGCGATACTTAGAACTTTTTTGTGGGCTCGACTCTCCCCGGAGCGGGCCAAATTGCTTAGAACGGGAGGAGCCGACCATGCCTGTGTACGAGTATCGCTGCAAGGAGTGCAACAAGGAGTTCACGGTGACCATGTCCATCTCCGAGAAGGAGAGCAAGAAGGTGACCTGTCCCTCTTGCCAAAAGGAGGACTCCGTAGAACAGCTCATAACACCGTTTATGACCAAGACCTCGAGAAAGAGTTGACAGTGGTTTGAGGGCCCTTGGGGGGAAAGGCCCCTGAAGATCCAAGGCGAAAAGGGGAGGCTCTCTCTGCTTTGGTGCTTGCCAAAGAAAAGCCCTCTCGGAGCCCAAAAGGGAGATAGAAGAGGGCCGAGAAGATTCCTTCCCAAGATTGAAAAGCCCTCTCATGGTTTGCCTCGGGAGAGAGTGCCCGAGGCTTTTTTTACCAGCCCTTGGAGCACAAATCGGTACCTTGGGGAATCGAATTCGAGAGATTCACTCACCACGATAGAAGGGGCCTCTCTCCCTTTGAAGAGAAGCTCTCTCAAAACCTTCTAGCTGCGAGACTAGCTCGACTTTGGCGGGTTCATTTGGGTTTGGAAGGAAAGAGCCCCTATGACGAGAGCCTTCCCAAAGGATCCACCCCACGAAATCTTCCATTGCGAATGGGGTTCATGCCAGATCTGGGCCTCCCAATGAGGAAAAAAGCCTAGAGAAGGTTTTCTCGGATTCGGACTTTCGAGCTCCCAATTGGTAGTCCGCCCCTTGGGTTCGTTGTGCCGAGATGAAGGGCTGTGGTATATTCGTGATTCGGGGAAGTCCAGTGGAACCGACTATTGGAAGAGCTCACCCATTGCTAGAAGGACCCGAGGAGGCCTTGGGTGAGATGTTGGAAAGCCCGATCCCTGGGCTTTTCTCTTGGCCCGCACCGAGGCTTGAGGCCAGCGCTCGGGAATGATTGGTTCCACTGAGATGGCCTGAGACGAAAAAAGGTCCGATGTTCGGGGGGAGAAGAGAATGGCTTCGAAGAGGCTTTGGGTGTGGCTTTGGTGTGGGATCCTTCTTATGGCCTCTGGGTGTACTCCCTATCACGGAGCTCCTCCCGGAAGCTTGATGCCTGTTCTGGATGAGGAGTCCAGAGCGAGATCGGAGGCTTCGTACCATTTGCTTTTGAGCAATCTCTTGGCACAGAAGGGCAAGAGGGCCGAGGCCTTGGAAGAGACGCGCAGGGCTGTTGCAGCGGATCCCCGCTCGGCATACTTGAGAAAGCTCTTGGCTCACAGACTTGCGGAGAGCAAGCTTTTCGAAGAGGCCCTCGAGCACGCCCGGGAGGCCGTGTCCCTTGCTCCAGGGGATGTCAATGCCCTTCTCCTTTTGGCCCAGCTTTTGTCCGCTTCGGGAAAATGGGAGGAGGCCGTTGGAGTCTATAGGGAGATCGTGGAGACGGATCCCTCCAATCTGGAGGTCTGCTTGAGGCTTGTCAACCTCCTGAGGGAAAAGGGAAGGTATGAGGAGGCCAAGGAGATCCTGGAAAAATTCGAGGCTTCCAAGCCCGATGAGCCTTTGGGACCCTATTACTTGGCCAAGCTTCACCTGGAGATGAAGGAGGGGGATAAGGCCAAGTCTTATTTGAGAAAGGCCATGGAGAAGAGGCCAGGGTTTGTGCCAGCTTATTTGGACCTCGCCTCCATTTTGGAGGCTGAGAAAAGGCCCGATGAGGCCATAGACGTCTATAGGGACCTCCTCGTTGTGGATCCGAGCAACCAGCAGGCCATGGCCAAGTTGGGTCAATTGCTCGTGATGCAGGATAGGTTCGAGGAAGCAGTGGAATTCTTCGAGAAACTCAAAGCCCTTCATCCCAGAAACGGAGAGATTAGGCTCAAAGTGGGCCTCCTCTATCTGGAGCTCAAGAGATATCCGCAGGCCATTTCGGAGTTCAGGACAGCCTTGGCCCAAGGAGTCAGAGTGGACCAGAGCAGATTCTATCTCGGGGTGGCCTTGGAGGAGAGCGGCGAAGACGAGGCCGCTATGGAGGAATTCAGGAAGGTATCGAAAGACTCGGATCTCTATGACGAGGCCGTAGTGCACATGGGGAGGATCCTGGAGAAGCGAGGGGATCTGGAAGGCGCTTTGGCCCAGGCAAAAAGGGCATATGAAGAGGTGTCTCCCAAGGATGATTTCCTCCTGAGGTACCTGGTGCGCCTTTACGCGAAGCTCAAGAGACACTCGGAGGCCATTGAACTGGCCAAGAAGGCCCTCGAAGGCGACCCCACCAATGCTCGCCTCCATTTCGCCCTCGGTGTAGCCTATGACAAGGCCGGCGACCCGTGGGGAGCCATAAGGGAGATGGAAGAGGTGGTGAGGCTCGAACCCGATAATGCGGACGCTTTGAATTACCTGGGCTACACCCTAGCTGTGCTTGGGGTGAGGCTCGAAGAGGCCGAGAATTTCATCAGGAGAGCCCTGGAGATAAAACCGGGCGATGGGTACATAATCGATAGCCTCGGTTGGGTTTTCTTCAAGCAAGGAAGAACGGACGAGGCCTTGCGGGAACTGGAGAGGGCAGCTCAACTTGTGCCCACCGATCCCATAATACTCGAACACCTGGGAGACGTCCTTTCCATCAAGGGGGACAAGAAAAGAGCGCGGGACCTTTACGAAAAGGCCCTTCAACTGGAGTCAGAGGAAAGAACAGATGCCCAGAAAAGGGAGCTCGAGGAAAAATACAGGAAGCTCGTGGAGGAGCTCAGGTAAAGGGGGAATTTGGGTACGGACAATAGGGGTTCTGGCCTCGCTCTTGATGGCCTGGGGATGTGCCCCTGCACTACTGCCCCAAGCGAAGCCCGTCCCGGATCCCAATGAACTCTTGCAAAGACTGAGGGAAAGGGACTCCCTCATAACCACACTGGAGGCGACGGGGAGCCTCAAGTGGCAGCGGGAGGGGGAAAAAGGCTCTGTGGAACATGTCCTTCTCCTGAGAAGACCCTCGGCCATGAGGTTGGATGCCCTTTCTCCCATGGGACCATCGGCAGTGAGTGTCTCCATAAAGGGAGGCAAAGCGGAGATATATGTGCCATCTGAAGGGAAGGTCTTGAGGGGACAGGTCTCGACCTCTCTGATGGAGAGGATGTTCTCCCTCCCTTTGGAAGTCGAAGAGACTCTCGGCGTGCTTTGCGGCATCCCTCCCTTGTGTGTTCCCTCCAATGCCCAGAGCAGGACAGAGGGAAGGGCCTGGGTCCTGGATCTCGAATGCGACGACTCTCGCACCCACAAGCAGATATCCCTGGATC
>JAPWUY010000030.1 GCA_028275295.1 Thermodesulfobacteriota bacterium
CGGGCGTGCGGAGCCCGCCCCTCCGCGAGGTGGGCTATCCAAGGTAAGAGGGCCTTGCGGTGGAAGGCCCGGAGATGACGCGAAAGGCGATTTCCTCGGAGGGGCGCGGTCTCCGCGCCCGCACGGTACGGCCGGACGAATGGCAAGGCATTGCGTTGCCACCGGTGCCTTTCCGAGAAGCCGGTGGCCAAGAAGGGGCAATGTTGGGGTTAGCGTCATGCCATCCTCGCGGGCGTGCGGAGCCCGCCCCTCCGCGGGGGGCGAGCCAAGGTGAGAGGGCCTTGCGGAGCAAACCCGGGGATAATGTGGAGGGTGGTTCCCTCGGAGGGGCGCGGTCTCCGCGCCCGCATTGCGAGGCCTTACCCATGCCAGGACATTTCATTACCCGAGGTGGGTGGCCGGGTGGCCGTAGCATAATGGGGACATGCCTCGGTCAAGCCGGTGTTCTCCTCCGGACGTGCGGAGCCCGCCCCTCCGCTACCCGAACGGCCTCGCAAGAACCCGTGGCCCGAAGGGGGGAATTTGTTGTGACCCGCAAAGTCGTCACGCCGAGCGTGAGGAGCCCGCCCCAAGACAATCGTTCTCTCGTTTCGAGCCGAGGGACCCTATTTCTCCACGGGTGGAGGGCCTTGACAGTGGAAAGCCCCGACCCCTATACTCACCAATTAACTGCCCAAAGGGACAAAAGCCCGTCCGGGTCAAAGGGTTCCGAGAGAAAATCCAGGAGGTGGTTAGATGAAGAAGGTAATTGCCCTAGCTGCAGCCTTTGCTCTTTTATGTGTCTCGGCCTCGGATTCGTGCGCCAAGGTCGTCATCAAACTCGCCAATGCTGGCCCGGCCAATCCGGATAACAGAACCGTGAAGGCCGTGGAAATCTTCAAGGCTATGGTCGAGAAAGGAACAAAAGGCAATGTGGAAGTCCAGGCATATCATGCATCGGCCCTGGGAAATGAGAGGGAGGCCCTGGAAGGGGTGAAGATGGGGACGATCCAGATGGGCACTCTCTCATCGGGTCCAGTGGCTGGTTTTTTCCAGCCGGTCATGGTCTTCGGAATTCCCTATCTTTTCTCGAGCGCTCCAGCTGCCTGGGATGCCTATGATGGCAAGTTCGGGAAGGAATATTCCGAGGCATTCCTCAAGGCAACGGGGGTGCGCATTCTCGGCATAACGGAAAACGGTTACAGGCACTTCACCAATAATGTGCGGGAGATAAAGTCCCCCGCTGACATGAAGGGCCTCAAGGTGAGGACCATGGAGAATCCGGTTCACATGGAGATGGTCAAGAGCCTGGGTGGCTCCCCGACCCCCATTGCCTTCGGCGAGCTTTATACGGCATTGCAACAGAAGGTTGTGGATGCCATGGAGTGCCCCATAGTCCTCATCCACGACATGAAGTTTTACGAAGTGCAGAAATACCTGGTTCTGGACGGTCATCTCTACGATCCCCTTTTCATTTTCATAAACGAGGAGTTCTACCAGAAAAAACTCTCCCCCGACGAGCAGAAAGTGGTCCAGGAGGCAGCTAAGGCTCTGGCAGCTGCTCACAACGGCTTCTCCCAGGAGGCCAATATCCAGGGTCTCCAAAAACTGAAGGAAAAGGGGATGATTGTGTATCAGCCCACCAAGGAGGAGCTTGCCCAGTTCAGGGAAATTGCCCAGCCTGCAGCCCTCAAGTACGTGAAGGAAAAGGTGGGAGAAGAGTGGGTGAACAAGGCCCTCGAGGCGGCCAAAGAGGGGGAGGCCAAAGTGGGTGACAAGGCAGACAAGATAATCCAGGATTACATCAAACTAGCAAACGACCTGTACAGCCAATGGGTGAAAAAATGAGAGCCTGAATTTTGGGTTATTGGCTAAGAAGGCGGGGGCTCCCCGCCTTCTTAGCATGGAGAGGGCTGTGTCAAAGGTAGCGGAGTTTCTTTCCCTCCTCTGTGAAAGGCTGAGTGCGGTATCCAAGGGGCTGCTGGTCCTGCTCGGTGCCGCAATGTCGGTTATAGTGCTCCTTCAGGTCATTTTCCGTTTTGTCATACATGTTCCTTTCCCTTGGTCGGAAGAGATAGCCCGTTACATGATGATCTGGATGGGAATGGTTGGGGCTTTCTTGGCACTGAGGCACGGAAGACACATAGGAGTGAGCATCTTTGTGGACAGGCTTCCCCCTTCGTGGAAGGCCATGGTCACTATCCTGGTCCAGGTAGTTACAATGGGTTTTCTCTGCATAGTTGTCCGATACGGCATGGCCCTAGCCATATTCAATAGGACCCAGCTTTCCCCGGCCATGCAGATTCCCATGATAATACCATACATGGCGATTCCAGTGGGGGCTGCCCTCATGATCCTGGAGCTTCTGAGGGGGATTTTGGAAGACCTCATGCACATGAGGGAAGGACCCAAAAGAAGCCTCACATCAGCCACTCTCGAAGGATGATCTTGTCCCAATGATGACCCTGATGGCGGCAGTTTTCGGAATCACTCTCGTTCTGGGATTTCCAGTGGCATTCTGCCTCGGGATAACATCGGTAGCGGTGCTTTTGGCCACTGATGTTCCTCTGAACCTAGTTGCCCAGAGAATATTCACGGGAATGGACTCTTTTCCCCTGATGGCGGTCCCATTTTTCGTACTTGCTGGGGAGATAATGAATGTGGGGGGCACAACCCAGAGGCTCATTTCCCTGGCCCATGCCCTCGTGGGAAAGATAAGGGGGGGCCTGGCCCATACTACAGTGGTCTCTGCCATGTTCTTGAGTGGAATTTCAGGCTCTGCAGTGGCAGATGCTTCTGCCCTGGGCTCTGTCCTCATTCCGGGAATGGTCCAAAAGGGATACGGAAGAGGCTTCTCAGCCGCTATAACGGCCTCGGCTGCCGTGATGGGTCCAACCATACCACCTTCCATCTTGATGGTGATCCTCGGGGTCACAACAGGCCTATCCATAGGTGCCCTTTTCGCTGCTGGGCTCGTCCCGGGGGTGCTTCAGGGATTGGCCATGATGGCAATGGCCTATTACTATGCGGTCAAAAACAACTATCCAAAAGATGAGGAGCCTCTTACCTTGAAGCGCCTTTGGAAGGAGACCATGGGGGCAGGGCCTGCTCTTTTCGCGCCAGTCATAATAATAGGAGGGATCCTAGCTGGCGCTTTCACCCCCACGGAGGCCGCTGTAGTGGCTGTCTTCTATGCCCTCATCCTCGGGATGTGGGTTTACAGGGAGCTCACCTGGAAAGACCTGTGGAATGTTCTGGTGAATACCGGAGTCACCACTTCCGTTCTCCTCCTCATTATAGGGATGGCAAATATCTTCGCTTGGGTTCTCACAGCTGAGCAGGTTCCTCAGAAAATCGCCAACATGCTCTTGGGTATAAGCAAGAACCCTCATGTGGTTTTGCTCATGATCAATCTGGTCCTGCTCATTGTGGGGATGTTCATGGAGGCTGGAGCAGCGATTGTGATCCTCTCTCCTACTTTGCTAGCCGTTGCCCAGGCTGTGGGCATACATCCCCTTCATTTCGGATTCGTGATGATCCTCAACCTCTCGATAGGGCTTATAACTCCCCCTGTCGGGGTACTCCTTTTTGTGGTCTGTGGGATAACGGGCTATCCCTTCTCCCTCGTGACGAGATGGGCCATGCCCTTCATGGCCGCCAATCTCGCAACCTTGGCCCTCGTGAGCTACTTTCCAGCGCTGATAATGTGGGTTCCCAAACTTTTCGGCTATGTGTGAGGCAGGAGAAGTTGAGAGGCTGGAATCGTTCCATTTCCGACGTGGTGAAGGCGCTCAAACCATCCAAGATAAGGGAGATGACCCTCCTTGCCTCGTCCATGGAGGGCGTCATATCCCTTGCCATTGGAGAACCTGACTTCCACACACCCACTGAGGTCTGCGAGAAGGCCCTCCAGGATGCGATGGAAGGCGCAACGCACTATGCCCCATCCCAGGGGGATCCAGAGCTCCTTGAGGAGTTAGAAAGGTATCTCCGAGGAAGATACGGTCTTCCCATCGCGAAAGGTAACCTCCTCATAACTGCTGGTGGCATGGGCGCTCTCACAGCAATATTCAGGACTGTCTTGAATCCGGGAGATGAAGTGCTCGTGCCGGAGCCTCACTTTCCGGAGTACATGGCCCACGTGGAGTTGGCAGGAGGCCGCTTGCTCAGGGTCCCCACCGAGGTGGAGGAGGGCTATGCACTGAGGCCAGAGGAGGTGAGAAAGAGGATAACGTCCAAGACCAAGGTCCTGCTCCTCAACTCTCCCAACAATCCAACGGGTTCGGTCCTGGAGGGAGACGTTCTGGATGAGCTCGCGAGAATAGCCTTGGAGGCGGACCTCCTCGTTGTCTCGGACGAGGTATATGACAGGCTGATCTTCGACGAAAGGAGACACGAATCCATAGTTACCAGACCTGGGATGTTCCAAAGGACAGTGGTGATAGGGTCCTTTTCCAAGGCCTTTGCCATGACAGGATGGCGTCTGGGGTACGCTTTTGGGCCGCCTGACATCATTGAGGAAATGACCAAGGTCGTGACTTACTACACCTCCTGTGCCTCATCGGTTTCCCAAAGGGCAGCCCTGGCTGCCCTCAGGACGTCCCAAAAGTTCGCGGACGAGATGAGAGAGGAATTCCAAAGGAGGAGGGATCTGGTGTACCGAGCCCTGACGGACATCCCAGGGGTCAAGGTGAACCGGCCCGCAGGTGCCTTTTACATCTTCCCAAGCCTGGAAGCGCTGATAGAGGACGGCCACGAGTTCGCCCTCAGGCTCCTGGAGAAGGAGAGGGTGGCCGTTGTTCCCGGAGAGCCCTTCGGGCCTTCTTGCAAGAGGTGTGTGAGGATAGCTTTCACCTTGAAAAGAGAGCTTCTCTTTGAAGCCATGGAGAGGATCAAGAGGTTCGTGAAAGCCAACTACTAGCAAGGCCTCCGCTTCTCGTCATTTCCAATTCGTCCAACTGAAGGCTAGTCCAAGGCGCCCCTCTCCTCGAGATTGGGAATGGAAGATAGGAACCAGCCTGGAATGGGGATTTGCCCCATTGGCCTGGAGTGGCCGAGCGGCCCTGAAAACCCCAGGCCAATGTTGGCGACATGGGGAAAAGACGAGTTATCCTTGTGAAAGTCACTTTCTGGCAGGCCTTCCTGCCATTTTCTTGAGGGCCTCTAAGCTCTGTTTGGCTCCCGCAACCAGTCTATTGTACTCGATGACGAGTCCAGCTAGGTCCGCGAGTCCCTCAACGAATTCCACATCCTCCATGGAGAATTCCGTAGGGACCGAGGTGTAGACCCTGAGGGCCCCTATCACCTTGCCCTTGAACATTATGGGGGCCGACAGGATTGACCTTATGCCCTCCTGCGCGGCCTCTTGAGGATACTGGATCCTAGGGTCTGTGGAGACATCGTCCACACAGACGCTTATCCCATCTAGGGTCTCCTTTATGCTCCTGTCTGCAGACACTGGGCCCTTTTTCAGGTACCGATCGCTGAGCCCATAAGAGGAGACGACTTCGAGAATTCTCTTCCTTCTATTGAGGAGAAAGAGGGCGCTACCCTTGACTCCCATAGAGGTCGCAACTGCCTCAGTTATATCGTGGAGAACACCCATGGAGCGCTTGGTGGTTGAGACCCTCCTCATGATCTCCCTGAAGGTCCTGAAAAAGTTCTGATGATAGAGTAGCTTATCCCTTGGCTCCTCCTGTCCCGTAGGCTTTTTCTTGGCCTCCATGCTCCCCCTCCTTTCTCCTGCACGACCGAGACTTCTCGCCGTTTTCGGCCCAGGACACAGGAGTCAGTTCTGTGCCCCCTGTGCCAGCACCAACTCGGTAAGGACCCTGCCTCTTTTGCCTTCAGAAGCTACTATACCACACAACTTCGCATTGGGTTCCCCACAAAGTAAGAAAATTTTCGAGGGGGATTGCGGGATAGCTAGCTTAGGCTGGGCCTTCCTTCGGGGGAGAGGATCACCCTTGAATCGAGGATTAGGACCCCTTTTCCTTTTCCATAGACCCGAAGCGGATTCAGATCGAGCTCCCCTATTTGGGGGATCTCACAGAGAAGCTGGGAGATCCTGCAGATGGTCTCTGCCAAGCTCTCCACATCCAAAGGCTCTTGGCCCCTCGCTCCCACGAGCACAGGGTAAACCCTTAGCTCCTCGAGCATCTCCAGGGCCTCGTCCATGGAAATGGGAGCTACCCTCAGGGAAAAGTCCCTAAGTATTTCCACAAATATCCCACCTGTTCCCACAAGGACCACAGGCCCGAACTGCTCATCCCTCCTTCCACCTATGATGATCTCCTCTGCGGGCTTTGCCATCTCCTGGACCAGGAAACCTTTTATGTGGGAGCCTGGTGATTTTCGGCGTATCAATTCCTCCATTTCCCATACTGCCTTGGCCACATCCTCGCTGCTCAGGATATTCAGCTTTACCCCTCCCACATCGCTTTTGTGGGAGATTTCAGGGGCCACTATCTTTATGGCAACGGGAAAACCCAACCTCTCTGCAGCCCTCACTGCCTCATCCACGGAGGAGGCGAGTTCCCAGGGCACCACCCTCATTCCATAGAGCTCCAGGAGCTTCAAAGACTCGTCCAAGAGCAAATCCCTTCCTTCAGCCACGGCTCCATCCACGATTTCGTTCGCCCTCTCCCTCTCCACAGGAAAGACCGTGGGGGCCCTTCTGGACTCCAGCTTCCTTTTCTGCTCGTGGTACCTTCTGTTGAGATCCAGGGCCCTTATGGTCTCCACAACCTGGGTGAAAACCGGGTAGTCGAGATTCCTTTTCAGATAGCTCACTTCCTGGTCGTCCGTTGAGACGTAAAGGGCAACGGGCTTGTCGTATTTCTTGGAAAGACCAATGACCCTCGAGAATAGCTCCCTCGAGGCCTGCCCCTCGAGGATCGAGTGGAAAGTGTGGAGGAAGACCATGCCATCCACCTCAGGCCTCGCCAGGGTCTCGTCTATTATCCTGGCGTACATCTCCAGGTCGAAGAGATCTCCCAGATCCAGGGGGTTTGTGAGCTTGATGACAGAGGCCCTGAAATGAGCCTCTATCCTCTCTAGGAAATCCCTCGGAAGCTCCACCAAGTTGAGGCCAGAGGTCTCGCAAGCATCGGCAGCGATAACAGCATGTCCGCCCGAACGGGACATGACAGCTATGTTCCTCCCCTTCATGGCAGGGAGCCTCAATATCTTGAGGTCATTTCCCAATGTCGTAGCGTCGTGGACCCTTATGATGCCACATTGCTTGAAGGCCGCATCCACCACTCTGTCGTCGCTCGACAGAGAAGCGGAATGGGAGGAGGCTATCCTCCTGCTGCTTCTCCCTATGTTCGCCTTGAAGGCCACTATGGGCTTCTGCGACCTTCTGGCCACATCCATGAGCCTCCTTCCGTTCTTAATCCCCTCGAGATAGAGAAAGATGAATCTCGTGCCTGGGTCTTCTATGAGGTACTCGAGATACTCCTCAACCTGGATGTCGAGCATGTTCCCCAGAGAGATGAACTTATTCAGGCCCAAGCCCTCATTGGCCAGAAGATGCAGGACCGAGATACCAACCCCGCCGCTTTGGGTTATTATGGAGATGTCTCCCCTTTTCACGAGCCTCCCGATGGGTGGAAAAGGAGTGCTGAAGCCATTTTCCATGTTTATTATCCCTATGCAGTTGGGGCCTACGAACCTTATTCCCCATTTCCTCGCCACCTCCAACACCTGTTTTTCCAGGATGCGGCCCTCTTCCCCGAACTCTCCAAAGCCACCTGACTCTATGACTGCCCAGCGGATCCCCTTCTTTCCGCACTCATCCAGTATCGCGGGAATTGTCGAAGCAGGCGTGAGGATGATCGCCATATCGAGCTGGTCGGGTACATCCATGACCGAGGTGTAGATGCGCCTTCCCGCGAAGATGCCTGGATTTTTCCCGACCTGGTAGATCACTCCCTTGAACCTGCACTCCATGAGATTGAACACTATGCCCCTGGCCAGGTTGGTTGGGTTTGTGGAAACACCTATCACCACTACACTCGTGGGATAAAAGAGGTCTCTCATCGTCTTCTCCTCAGAAACACAAGGAATGGGAATCGTTCACTTGGAGACAATACCATCTTTCCAAATCTCCACAAGTCTCTCTTCCCTCCGGCAGCCCATCTTGTACATGGCATATCGCAGAGGGTTTTTGCGGTAGAACTTCTGGTGATAATCCTCGGCAGGCCAAAACGTCGCCTCTGGTAAAAGCTGGGTGTGGATCTCCTTGAAGAGCCCCCTATCTGACAATTCCCGAAGGACTTTCTCCGCTTGGGCCTTCTGGGCCTCGTCATGGTAGAAGATGGCTGTTCTATATTGGGGACCTCTATCGCAAAATTGCCCGTCTGGATCTGTCGGGTCTATGTTCCGGAGAAAGACTTTCACGAGCTCCTCGTAGCTCACTTTCTCGGGATCGTAGAGCAACTGGATGGCCTCAAAGTGCCCGGTCTTCCCAGAGCAGACCTCTTCATAGGTGGGATTTTCCACATGACCACCCGTGTACCCAACCTTCGTCTCCAAAACCCCAGGAATCCCTTCGAAGACAGGCTCCATGCACCAAAAACACCCCCCTGCGAAAGTCGCCCTTCGAAGCTTTTGGCTTCCATTGGTTTCTTTCGGGTCAGCGACCTGGAGAAACAGTGTCCACAGAACCAAACCAAGTGCTACAAGGGAAATCTGTCTCAATGATTCTTCCCAAGCCATCTCCGAAGCCTCCTTCTTATTTCCTTCCCAAAACTGGCCTCCATTCCAGAGGACATTCTTTTTAAGCTCAACTTGCTCGCCTTCCTCGGGAGATGCTGACTTTTGCCCATAGTCGTCGAGAAGCTCATCTCCCTCTCATTCTCCCTTTCAGGAAAAAAACCACCCCCAAAAAGAGAGCAAACCCCAGGATGAGATCCACCTGATGGGAATACTTCTGCACCAAGTGCCAGTGTTCTCTGAGCACCATTCCGCATCCCATGAGGAAGGAATTCCAAAGGGTCGCCCCTGCCAGGGTAGCGGCCACAAAGGAGCTCAGAGGCATGGAACCCATCCCAGCGGGGATGGATATGAGATGCCTCACAACAGGGACGAAGCGGCTCAGGAAGAGCGCTATGGTTCCCCTTCTTTTTTGAAAGAACCTCTCTGTGAGCTCGAGATCATGAGGATTGAGGAGAAGGAACCTCCCCACCTTGAGCACGAGAGGCCTTCCTCCCCAATATCCCATGCTGTACGAGGCGAGAGAGCCTGCTAGGGAACCAGCGCTCGTGGCCAATATGGCCACCCATGGGTCCCACTTACCGTCGGCCACCATGAAGCCCACGAAAGGCATCACCGCCTCGCTAGGGACTGGGGCTATCATGCTCTCCAGGGCCATCAAGAGGGCCGCGCCCAAGTAACCGGCCCTTTCCATGAAGCCCACGGCGAAATTCGAGATGGCCTCGCTCAGCACCCGCAGGCCTCCTTCAGCGCCTGTCCAGCTCTTCCAACATGGGTTTGGCTGCTGCCTCGTAAGCCTGGAGCATGGAGATGGCCAGGACTATGGCCAAGGGGCCTAGGAGGATTCCCAGGGGCCCAAAGGAGAAGACTCCCCCGAGAAGGGAGAAGAAGATGAGCAAGGGGTGAAGCTCGCTCCTGCCCTTCATTATCATGGGCCGGATGAGGTTGTCGCTGAGGCTCACCATGAGCCCCCATGCCATGAGGAACAGACCGGAGCCAAGGTGGTCGGTGAGGATCAGGATCACTCCAGCAGGGAACCACACTATTGCAGTTCCTACAATGGGAAGCATGCTGAAAAATGCCATGGCAACCCCCCAAACCAATGGCTGAAGGCCTGCTATGAGAAAACCGATGCCACCCAAAACCCCCTGGATGATGGCTGTGAGGAAAGCACCATAGAAGG
>JAPWUY010000031.1 GCA_028275295.1 Thermodesulfobacteriota bacterium
CCGCTAGAGGGGGGATCGCCTCCCTAACGAGTCTGCAACTTGGGCCCTTGGGTTTCGCTCTTCCAGGGCAGAAGGGCTTTCTCCAAGGTTGCCAGGAGCCAGTTGGACAAAAGTCCCAATAGGGCGAGGACCATTATCCCGAAGAGGAGCCTCGTTGTCTGCATGAGATTGGCGGCTGAAATTACGAGAAATCCTATGCCTTTATCCGCTGCTATCATCTCAGCTGTCACAAGGAGGAGAAGGGCCACTCCAGCTCCGAGCTTGAGTCCGGCGAAGATCATGGGAAGGCTTGCGGGCAAGAGGACCTTCCAGGCGATCCCCGCCCTGCTCGATCCAAGGGCCAAAGCAGCCTTCACAAGGAGAGGATCAACATCGAGGACTCCAGCTCTGGTGTTCACCACAACGGGAAAGAAAACCCCCAGAGCTATGACAGCGATCTTGGAGCCTTCCCCCAGCCCGAGCCAGAGGATGAGAAGCGGTAGGAGAGCGATCTTGGGAATGGGGTAAGTCGCGGCAATCAGGGGGTGGATGGAGGCATCTGCCAGTCGAGATATGCCCATGGTCAGCCCCAGGAAAACTCCGACTCCTGCCCCAATGAGGAACCCCCACAGGATTCTCCAGAGACTGGATGCCAGATGTCCCAAGAGGTCCCCGCTTTTTATGAGCTCCAGGCCATCTCCTATCACGGCACTGAGGGGCGGGAGGAAAAGGGGGGAGATCACCCCCATCTGACCCAAGAGCTCCCACGCCAAGAGGACCCCGGCCAAGCTCGATGCCCCTAGAGCCTTTCTTTTGGGATCCGCTGTGGGAGGGTTCATGGGCTTTCGAGAGGGGGCGGTTCCCATTCCTTTTCCAGAAGATCCGTAACCCCAGCGACAAGCTCCAGGAAGCTTTTCAATTTTCTCACTTCTTGTGTCCTAGGCCTCGGCAATTCCACGGAAAAAGTCCCTAGCACACGGCCCGGCCTCTTGCTCATGACAACGAGCTTGTCTGCGAGGAATACGGCCTCGGATATATCGTGAGTCACATAGAGAAAGCTCATGGATCCGCTCTCGTAAATCCTCGAAAGCTCCATTTGCATTTGTTGTCTCGTGATGGCATCCAGGGAGGAGAGGGGCTCGTCCATGAGGAGGAGGCGAGGCTCAGTGGCCATGGCCCTGGCGATGGCCACCCTCTGCTTCATTCCCCCAGAGAGCTGGTGGGGGTAGCTATCCTCGAAGCCCTCGAGGCCTGCCATTTGGAGAAGTTTTCGGATCCTCTCCTTCCTCTCCTTCTTGGGCAGGCCCAGCTCCTCGAGCCCGTAGGAGACGTTCCCGGCCACGGTCCTCCAGGGAAAGAGGGCGAGCTCCTGGAACACTATACCGGCAGAGGGCCTTCTCTCTTGCCTTTCATTGAGGAAGATGACCCTTCCCGAGGTGGCTTCCACTAGCCCAGCGACTATCATGAGAAGGGTCGATTTTCCACATCCAGATGGCCCCACGATGGAGACAAATTCACTCGAGCCTATCTCGAGATTCACCCCCCTCAGGGCCTCAACTGGGCCCGATCTTCCATTGGAGTAAATCTTGTGGAGATCCTCTATCTTGGTCTTCATATCAGGGGCCCACCTCTTTTTTCGCTTCCTCCCAGAGGGAACGGTCCAGTATGCTCTGGGGATTCAAGTCCTTGGTGAGCATCCCATGAGCCCTGTACCAGTTTATCTGTCTGGGGATGTCATCCCACATGAGCTCCCCATCTCTGTCATTGTAGCTGAGATCCAAAACCACCTGCTCCGGAGAAAGGCCAGTGTATTTCGCTATCTGACCCAAGACCCTGGAGAAGGCCTCGGCCTTCAGGGGCCTTCCATTGGAGTCCCTCACCAGACACCCATCGTAATACACCCTGCAGCCCCTTATGTAAGCCCTGAGAAAGGCCTTGGCCATGTCCCTCTTTTTGAGCAAGCCTCCCGACATGAAAATCGCGGCTATCTGATACTTGAGCTCCTCTCCAGCCCAGAGGATGACCTTTCCGACACCAGCGCTCTCTGCCTGGGTGCAGAAAGGCTGAGCAACGAATATGGCCTCGAGCTGTCCCCCTGAGAGGGCCTCTACCAGAGACTTGAGACCTCCCAGGGGAACCAATTTCACTTGAGAGAGATCCATGGAGTGTCTCTCCAGTATGTTGCCGAGCATATAGTGGAAGGTGGAGCCTATCTGGGTCACTCCTATTCGGCGGCCCGAAAGGTCCTCTATGCTCCTCACCCCCCTTTCCCATTCCCTAGTGCTCACAACGATCCCCGAAAGCTTGTACCCAGGCCACTCCCTGCCCTTGTCCGCTACGATCTTCGCATCCAGGCCGGATGCCAGGGCATTGTACAGACCAGCTGTGAGGCCCGTTGCGCCCACATCCACCTCCCCTGCGGCCATGGCAGTGGCGATGGGCTGAGCAGCTTGGAAGAACTTGAGTTCCACATTCACCCCCTCTTCCCTGAAGAACCCCTCTTCCACCGCCACGAAGATAGGGGCCGAGGAGACTAGGGGCAAAAGCCCAACCTTCACCTTGTCCCCTGAGAAGGCCTTTCCTCCCATCAATGAAAGACCCAATACCAAGGAAACCCAACAAGCGGTCCTCTTTCCCATCACGCCCCCAAAAGTGACCAGATGGTCTTGTCTCGAAACCAGAGCTGCATTATGATTGACCAGCTGGTCATCAATGTCAAGGAGGCTCCAAGTGGCCTGCGATCTCAGTGAGGAGAGGATTGGGGATCCGGGACTCATCCCTGTTGCCGAGAAGATCTCCTCAGGTGAGAGATTGGATCTCGGGGATGCCATCAATTGCCTGAAGACACGGGACCTTTTGAGTCTCGGCAAGTTGGCTGACAAAAAGAGGAGGGCCATCCACGGGGAGAAGGCGACCTTCATAAGAAATTACCATCTCAACTACACGAACATCTGCAAGAATGGGTGCATGTTCTGTGCCTTTCACAGGGGGTTGGACTCTCCTGATGGTTACCTCATGAGCCCAGAGGAAGCAGCACAGAGGGTCAGCCAAAGCCCCATAGAGCCCTTGAGGGAAGTGCACATAGTGGGTGGATGCCATCCTGGGGTGTCACTGGAGTATTGCGTGGAATTGCTGAGGGCCATAAAGAGGGCGAGGCCAGAGGCCCATCTCAAGGCCTTCACCGCTGTGGAAGTTGACCATGTATCCAGAAAGGAGGGGATTTCCACCGGAGAGTGCCTCCGGAGGCTCAAGGAAGCGGGCCTGGATGCCATGCCAGGAGGTGGTGCCGAGGTCTTCTCGGAGAGGCTCAGGGAGGTGCTCTTTCCCGCAAAGATAGATGCCAAGAGGTGGCTTCAGATTCACGCTCAAGCCCACGAGCTCCAGATCCCAACCAATGCGACCCTCCTCTATGGCCATCTGGAGACCGAGGAGGAGAGGGCTCTCCATTTGTTGAAGCTCAGGGATCAGCAAGACAGGAGCCGGGGGTTCCAGGCTTTCATACCCCTTCCTTTCCAGCCCAGAAATACCAGGCTGTCACACCTCCCGGGCCCCACGGCAATGGACACCCTCAGGTTAGTGGCAACGGCTCGTCTGGTCCTGGACAATTTTCCCTCCATAAAGGCTTACTGGGTCATGATGGGGAAGGGGCTAGCTCAGGTGGCTCTTCACTTCGGGGCGGATGACCTGGAGGGGACAATCGTGCAGGAGAAGATAGCCCACGAGGCCGGGGCAGAGACAGAAAGCGGCCTCACAGTGGAGGAACTAGAGGCCCTGATAAGGGAGGCCGGTCTGGAGCCACAGGAGAGAGATACCTTTCATAGGCCCGTTGGGCCCTGAGAGGCTGACCGTGGGGAAGATTTCCTTCCAGGGAAGTAGGCTGGGGAAAGAGGCTGCCTTGAGACTCTATGGAGAGGCAGACCTACTGGAGTTGGGAAGCCTCGCTAATGAGGTTCGCCATCTCCTGAATCCATCTCCGAATGTGACTTACACGGTTGATAGGAACATCAACTACACCAATGTGTGCGTATCGAGATGCGGTTTCTGTGCCTTCTGGAGACCCCCTGAGCATCCCGAGGCATACGTCCTTGACCTCGAGACCCTCGAGAGCAAGTGCGAGGAGACCCTGTCCTTGGGAGGGACCCAAGTCCTGTATCAAGGAGGCCTGAATCCCTTCCTCGGCCTCTCCTGGCACCTCGAGAGGCTAAGGCTCATGAGGAGCATGGGTCTTTGGGTCCACGGTTTTTCTCCACCAGAGATCATCTTCATGGCCAAGACATGGGGAATGAGTGTGAGGGAGGTCTTGGAGAAGCTCGTGGATGCTGGCCTAGGCTCCATTCCAGGGGGAGGAGCGGAGATCCTCTCGGACAGGGTCAGAAGAGCAGTTTCGCCCCTCAAGTGCTCTTCCCGAGAGTGGTTACAGGTCATGAGGGAGGCCCACCTCCTCGGCCTGAAGACAACGGCCACAATGATGTTCGGTCACATAGAGACAGAGGAGGAGAGGGTGGATCACATCCTCGCTATAAGGAGCCTCCAGGACGAAACAGGCGGTTTCACCGCCTTCATCCCTTGGCCATACCAGCCCGGGAAAAGAACCCTCAGGGCCCGAAAGGTCGGGCCTGTGACATATCTCAGGACCTTGGCCCTGAGCAGGATCCTCCTGGACAATGTCCCCCACATCCAGGCCTCGTGGGTGACCCAGGGCCCGCAGATAGGACAGGTGGCCTTGCATTTTGGGGCAGATGATATGGGCTCAACAATGATAGAGGAGAACGTGGTCGCATCGGCGGGGGTGAGGTTCAAGGTATCGGAAAGTGAAATAAGGGAGCTCATAGTGAAGGCGGGCTTCAGACCACTGAAAAGGGACGTCCTTTACAGGCCACTCGAATGATCCACCCGAACCCGGCCATGAACTCTTCCTGTCACAGAGCAAAGTGGGTCATGAGATCTCCTGGTAGGTGGATCGAAAACGGAATAGTCGAGATCCGCTCGGGCCGAATCGTGGATGTGAGATCATTGGGCAAAAAACCTCCCCAGAGCTCCATCTCGGACCATGGAGGTGGCATACTCATGCCCCCTCTCGTGAATTGTCACACCCACCTTACCCTCTCTGCCTTGAAGGATAGGGTCGATAAGGGTTCTGGGTTTCTGGCCTGGACAAAATCCCTCCTGAGGGAGAGGGAAAAGGTTTCCGCCAAGGAGGCCCTGGAGGCAACGAAGGAGGCTCTTCTCTCAATGAAAGGGAGCGGAGTTGGGTGCGTGGGCGAGTTTGGCCCGAGGTTCGAGGTACGAGAGCTCCTGAGGGATGCGGGGCTTCGAGGGATTGTCTGGAGGGAATTCCTCGGAGAGGATAGAGATGTCCCTAGCCTGAGCCGGGAAGCTGGAGAGATACTGGAGTCCTATGCGGGCCATGGCCCCCACACCACAAGCCCCATTCTCCTTCGGAAATTGAAAGTGGCGTGCAAGGAGAGGGGGGTTCCCTTTTCCATCCATTTGGCGGAGTCCAAAGAGGAGGTGGACTTCCTGGAGAAGGGTAGGGGCCCCTGGGCGGACTTTCTCCGAGAAAGGGGTATCGATTTCTCCCCATGGGGCTCCTTGGGAAAGAGGCCCGTGAGGTTGGCGAAAGAGCTTGGTCTTTTGGATGAAGATACAGTGGCGGTCCATCTCCTCCAAGTGGAAAAAGAGGAAATTGAGATCCTGGCTGAAAGTGGGGTCTTCGTTTGTCTTTGCCCAAGGTCCAATGTGGCTCTCCATGGGAAGGTCCCTCATCTGGAGGATTTCCTGAGGGCTGGGATAAGGCCATGTCTAGGCACAGACTCTTTGGCCAGTGGCGAGAGCCTGAGTGTCTTGGACGAGATTCGATTTCTGGCGGAGGGCTTTCCCAATGTGAGTCCTTCTATCCTTCTCGAGATGGCGACCATAAACGGGGCTAGGGCTCTGAAGGCAGAAGGCTGTGGACTTCTAGAGAAAGGCTCCCCCGGAAGACTCCTTTATGTCGAGGCAGAGGCCTCATCATGGGAAGAGGCAGAGGAGATACTCGTTCGAAAAAGAGACCTTGCCTTGAGGTTCATTGATGGGAGTTGACTGCACCCTAATATAGGTCCGAAGCGGCTCTAAGGCCAAATCCAACCAGATTGATCCTGCCAAGCCTCCTCGGAAATCCTCCTTTTGAGGAGGCTTTTCCCCCTTAGGATCCCGGCGTCTCGCGCACGCGTCCGGTTGGAATGGAATCTCTTGGCACTAGTTTAGCCTTTCCGGGCGGGCGCGCAGAGCGCGTCCCTCCGAGAAAATCGGCTTTGGGCCACTCCGGATTGCCCCCCTCAGGCAATCCTCCTTCGGCAAGCTTCCCGTGGAGGGGCGGGCTCCGCACGCCCGTGAGGAACGCCTAACCCCCTCCTTGTGTATTCCCATTAAACCGCCGGCCTCTCGCCTAGCCCCGGCGGTAATGAAAGTCCTTGCCATTCATGATGCCTTGCAACCCGGACGCGCGGAGCGCATCCCTCCGAGAAAAACTTGTTCCGCGTCGTCTCTGGGCCTTCCTCCGCAAGGCCATCTCACCCTCGGATGGTCTCCCCGTGGAGGGGCGGGCTCCGCACGCCCGTAAACGAGACCTCGCTTGCACCGGAGGATCGACCCCACTGAGCCACCGGGGGTTCGATCGCCCCCCAATGATTATGTTATCCCTCGGCTTGCGTCTGGCCTTGCCACGCGGACGCGCGGAGCGCGTCCCTCCGAGAAAAACTTGTTTCGCGTCGTCTCTGGGCCTTCCTCCGCAAGGCCATCTCACCCTCGGATGGTCTCCCCGCGGAGGGGCGGGCTCCGCACGCCCGTAAACGAGACCTCGCTTGCACCGGAGGATCGACCCCACTGAGCCACCGGGCGTCCGATCGCCCCTGTTATTACGTTATGCTTTGACTCGCGTGAGGCCTCGCATCTCGGAGGCGCAGAGCGCATCCCTCGTGTTTCCAAAGTCTTCGGGCGACATCCTGGATGTGGGGGCGATGGATTAAGAGAAATGGTCCTCCTCCCCTCGGGGCCACGGTGCTCCCCCGTGGCCCTTAAAGGCGAGGGTTTTCTTCACGGGAAAGTCAGCGGGAAGGAGGGCAGGCCTGGATACAAGACCTGAGCTCGCGCCTGCAATCGATTAGGATGGCGCGTATTTGGGTTCCCTCTCGGCACTGATCACGGCACACGAAGGCCTGCACCTGAACCTCGTCGACACAAGAATCTAGTTGTGCCTGGTTTCCTCCATGCGCCTCCCTGCATCCCTGGACTCCCTGTTGCCTTTGCTGGTCGCATTGAGCCTTGCAGGCTTCCAGAGCCTCCAGGTGAGGGCTCACACACCCTTGATATTGCTCCCTGCACGTCTCGGCGCAGCTGTGGTCCACGCTGCGGCAAAGGTCCTTTTCCACTTGCATAAACTCGCGGCACGTAGCTGCGCAGTCCTTATAATCTTCCTGCGCATCCTGGATGCACCCTGGGTTTCTGCTTGCGCCTAGAACTTGAGCCGGCAGGAACCCACTCCCCACCGCCATGCCAACTCCAACGAAAAAAGCCCAAAACCATCTAGCCTCCCTTTTCATCTGCACCTCCCTCGATTCGGAATGTTTCGCTCGATTAATGGAAACTCTCTCCTGGTGCAAATGGTTTACCTCACCTGTGCATGTGGCAAGGCTTTTGGTCACTCACTTGAAAGACCCTTTGGGGCGAGGACCCCAGTAACCGATTTCCCCTGTAGGGTTCGTGTATTTTCAACGGTCCTTGGCCATCAGGCCTTGACAGCTGCGGTTCCCAGAAATGAAAATTACGTCCTCGGCCTTTGCCTTCTCAACGGAGGATTTTTTGTCGAGGGGCAAGCTCGAAGGATTATTCGACCTCACAAGGGCGATTCTATCCCGGGATCTCCATCCCCAACACTATATCCAGCTTCTAAAAGCCAGGTACGAGGCCCTGGAGCCCCGAGTTCAGTCTCTCGTTCCAGCGGAGGAAAATCCCTTCGAGAGGCTAGAAAGAGAGGTTCACAGGCTTCAAGAAAGCCCTTCCGAGAAGGGCGACCTGCCCCTTTTTTGTGTCCCCTTTGGCCTCAAGGACACGTTCCATGCACAGGGCTTCCCCACGAGGGCAGGGAGCCTCCTCCCTCCTCACGTCCTCACAGGGGAAGAGGGCCCTCTCGTCAAGAAATTGAGGGGACTCGGTGCTTTGATATTGGGCAAGACCCACACCGCGGAGTTTGCCTATCTGGCGCCTCCTCCAACGAGGAACCCCCATGATCCCAGCCGAACTCCAGGAGGGTCGAGCAGTGGCTCTGCGGCTTCGGTAGCATATGGATTGTGCCCCATTGCCATCGGAACCCAGACTGTGGGGTCCATAATAAAGTCAGCTGCATTTTGCGGAATTTTCGGATTCAAGCCATCTTTCGGAAGAGTGCCCACCGAGGGGTCCATCCCCCTTTCCCCATCTTTGGATCAGGTGGGATTTTTCACGAGGGATGTGGAAGGGATGGAATTGGCTGCATCGGTTTTGGTGGAGAACTGGAGCTCGTGCGGGAATGCGGGGGAGTTGGTCCTGGGAGTCCCAGAGGGACCCTACCTCCGATGGGCAGGACCCCAGGCAATGGAGAACCTGGGACTCGCTTTGTCTCGGTTGAAAGAATGCGGGTTGAAGATCGCGGAAGTGAAGGTGCTCGAGAATTTTCAGGAGATAACCCTTCGCCACAGAAGGCTCATGGCTGCGGAGGCAGCTCAGGTACACAGGGAGTGGTTTTCGGAATTCAGATCCCTCTACAGGCCCCAGACCCTCTCCCTCATCGAGAGGGGAACGAGCGTTTCCGACTCCGAGGTGGAGATTTACAGGGAGGGCAGGGCGATATTGAGGGAGATCCTGATGGAGATAATGGAGGAAAAGGGTTTAACTGCGTGGATCTCTCCAGCCACAGTCGGGCCAGCCCCCATGGGTCTTTCCAATACAGGTGAGTCCACCATGAATCTTCCTTGGACCTATGCTGGCCTGCCTGCAATCTCCCTCCCCTTCGGAAAGTCGCGAGAAGGCCTCCCCATGGGCATTCAGCTTGTGGGCAGATGGATGAAGGATGAGGAACTCCTGGCTCTGGCTAAGGTCCTCTGGGCCTTTCTCCGAGCCTAGGAGGATGATTGGCCAAACCCAGTGGCCTCGGGGGCCTCGAGCCCTCAGGGCTCGGCACGTTTCGGGATATTGCCACCCGAAGCGGGAGATAGTCCCAATCCGAGAAAGGGATGGTTCATGAGGTCGGCCAGAGTGCCTCTCAAGATGGGGCGCCTGAGGCCGCAGCTCCTGGTTCGAGGTAGATTACCTCGCTCGCATCTTCATAGGAGAGGATCTCCGCATATCTTCCCCAGTCAACGGCTATATCCAGCTGCCTGTAAGCCTCCTCTTCGGGAAATTCCAACTCCAGGGCTGTCTGAACAACGTCCCATTTGAGCTGATGCTTCTCAGCCTTCCTGAGCATGCTCATGAGCCACTTGAAGATGGGAAGTCTCCTTATGCGAGTTGCGAAGATCTCCTTTCTCGCCAAGATGCTGGCTTCGGCAAAGGTCTCCCCAAGGGCTGTGAGGGTTATGTCTCCATGGGCCACAGTTGCGAAGCCCAGGAGCTCAGCCGCATCCGTGAGGCTCAAAAGTTGATCCGTGCTGAGCTTGAGGTCGCTTGCGAGTTTGTAAAGGTCTGCCCTGTTGTGGGGAAGCTCCCTCAGGTACTCCAGCAATCCCGTGAGATCGTTGATGGTTATGTGGGGCAAGGCCCTTGTGGTTCCGGGCTCGCCAGGGGCTGTGCCCAATTCCAAGTGCTCTGGCTGAGTCTGCCCCGCCAAGATGGCATAGATCCTGTCCACTATTTCCAGGAACTTTGGGTCCTTCTT
>JAPWUY010000032.1 GCA_028275295.1 Thermodesulfobacteriota bacterium
AGAGACGATCACTTCTCTGGTCAAAACAGTGAGGGCCTTTTGGGCAGCTGCCTGAGCCTGGGCAATGGTCTCCTTTATGGAACGGGGAGAGTGAGCAGTGCCGCAAAGGAAAAAGCCGTCTCTCGTGCACTCCACGGGTCTCCATTTTGGATCGGCCTCGACAAAGAAGCCATCACCATTTCTCTCGAGTCCCAGGGCTCGGGCCAACTCCCCACTGCCTTGGGGGACCATCCCTGTGCTGAGCACGAGGATGTCGGCTTTTATGCTCACTTCTCTGCCCAAAACGGGGTCCTGGAATCTCACTGTGGGGATCTCTCCATCCAAGAGGACCTCTGGCTCTCGATCCTTTCGATACTGAATGAATCTCACGCCCTGGGACCTGGCCTTGGTATAGTATCCCTCAAGGGATCCATAGGTCATCATGTCCCGATAGAAAACGTATATCCTGGCATCCTTGTTCCACTCGAGCACCTTGAACGCATTCTTGAGGGCCGAAGAGCAACAGACCCTGCTACAATAAGGTCTCTGCTCGTCTCGTGAACCCACACACTGGATCATCACGACCACTTTGAGCTGTTCCTTGGGAATCTTGAACTGGGCCAGGGCCTCCTCAAATTCCTCTTGGGTGAGAATGCGAGGGCTCTTACCATAGGAGAACTCCTGAGGCCTCACCGCTACCGCGCCTGTCGCGACGATCGCCACCCCATGCTTCACGGTGGTGTAAGATCCTCCATTTCGTCGCAAGAGGCTCTCGAACCTTCCAACGGAGCCTCTGGTCTCGACCACCTCGGTATTTGTCAAGACCTGAACTCGAGCTTCCTCAAGTTGTCTCAAGGTATCGGAGAGAAGCCTATGGGGGTCGAGGCCGTCGACGGTGTAATGGATCTGACGGAGCCTTCCCCCCAGCTTATCCGTTCTCTCAACCAGGGTCACCTGATGGCCCATCCTGGCGATGGCAACCGCGGCCGTCATCCCCCCTATGCCTCCGCCTATGACCAGGGCCCTCTGTTCCACTGGCACTGACACGGGAGGGGTAGGTCTCACACTTTTCAACCTCGTGTAAGCTCTCTCCAACAGGAGCTGGGCTTGTCTTGTCACCTGGTTCGAGTCGCTGCCCAGTTGGAGCCTCGAGGTGTGCAAATCCACCACTTCCATGAGAAGGGGATCGAGGCCGAGGCGAGTGGCCAAATCGTGGAACTTCCTGCCATAGAGATGGGGGAGACAGGCTCCCAAAAGGAGACGGTTGGTGGCAGTGGGTGCGAGCTCCCTCGCCAGATCATCCAGGGTCTCATCCGAGCAAAGCCTATCAACCTGGATCACCTTCTCCACAGAGGTCTGGGAGCGAAACCTCTGCGCGAGAAGGTCCCAATCAATGCGAGGCTCCGTGGATTCCGCGCATCGGCATAGCACCATGGTCACCTTCGGCATCTCTCGGCTCAGGTCCTTCTCCTGGACCTTGTCTCCTCTTGCCGGTAGGCGTCCCTTGGAGGCCAAGAATATGGCCGCCTCATTCGCTGCAGCGCTCCCCTGGACCAATGTCTCGGATATGTCCTTTAGTCCTGTCATGGACCCACAGACAAAGACCCCTGGATTCTGTGTGAGGACGGGAGAGAATCCCTTGGTCCCGACAAAGCCCAGGTCGTCTACTTCCACACCCATGGTCTCGAGAAGGCCCTTGAGCTCCCCTTGAGAACCCTGTCCGGTCGAGAGAACCACGAGGTCGAAGAGCTCTTCCTGTATTTCTCCCTGCTCGTCCACGTAACGGATGGAGATGCGATCATCTACAGGCACACAGCTGTGGACGCGGCACCTTATCAACCTGACGCCCTTTTTCTGTGCCTCGAGCTGGTATCTGTAAAAGCCCTTCCCATAAGTTCTCATGTCCATATAGAAGACAGCGGTGTCCGTTCCTCCAAGACTCGCCTCCCTCACGAGGACAGCTTCCTTCAACGCGAACATGCAACATACAGAAGAGCAGAAATCGCGGCCCAAGTGCAGATTTCTCGATCCAACACATTGGAGCCACGCCACCTTCTCGAGCGGTTTGCCATCTGCAGGCCTGATGAGCCTTCCCTCTGTGGGGCCCAGGCTGCTCAGAATCCTTTCAAACTGGAGGCTTGTGACGACGTGGGGATTGGTCCCGTATCCATATAGATCCTGGAAAGGCGCGGGATCGAAAAGACTGCTTCCTCCAGCCAGAATGATGGCTCCCACCTCCACACTAACCTGACTGTCAATGAGGAAGAGATCGATGGCTTGTGTGGGGCACTGAAGCATGCACTGGCCGCACTTGGTGCAGTGGTCTCGATCTATCAAGTAGGTGTTGGGAAGGTTTTGCGGCACTGGGCGGTACACAGCCTTCCTGAAGGACAATCCTAGATTGAATTCGTCGGGCACTGTTACTGGACAGACCTCCACGCATTTTCCGCATCCTATGCAACGTTCCATATCAACCTGCCTGGCCTTCCTCACCAAAAGGACCTGGAAGGCTCCGGGCTCACCCGACACAGCTTTCATCTCCGTAAAGGGGAGAATCTCTATGTTGTCGTGGAAAAGGGCCTTCCTCATGCAGAACTCAGAAGCGCTTTCCCTCCCAATAATGGGCAGCATCCTGCACATGCCACAATGATTGTTTGGAAACTGGTAATCGAGCTGGGAGAGGATCCCCCCTATAGCGGGTGAGCTGTCGATGAGGAGCACCCTGTAGCCCATTTCAGCTAGGTCCAAAGCAGCTCGGATCCCTCCTACCCCCGCTCCCACTACCAGAACGCTCGCCTCTCCTTTTCCCATCCGAGGACCCTCTTTCACGGCCATTTACTCTCCCTCACTTACTGGAAGCTATCTCTTGAAACTCGTTGTCATAGAAGACAGCTAGGGGCTGAGGTTCTGCCAAATCGCGCCCGGGCTCATAGGAGAACAAGGCTTGCGTTCGCATTGCGATGCTCCTGAAGAGCTGAGACACGGGAATTTCGCTCGGGCACACACTGGAGCATTGGCCACAGCCCACGCACAAGGTGCTCATGTGCTGCATCCGGGTCAGATGATAGAAGACAGTGTCTGTTGGCATGCGGAGGCTGCCCTTTTTCCTGGCCCACCTGAAAAATTGCTCCGAGTCGTGTTGGAAGGTATCCGTCACAAATACGCACTCGCGGCAGTAACAGACTGGGCAGGCGACCCGGCAGTTGTAACAGTTGATGCAATTGGCAAGGACCTCCATCAGACCTCCCAGGTCACTGGTTCTCCGGGATATCTCTTCCAGCCACTTGTCTCGGAAGGAGATCCTTTGCTCCAGGAGGGCCCCGATGGCACCTTCCCTTTCGGGAGGCTTATGGGCCTCACTCAACCCAAGGGTTCCCAAGGCTTCCTTGCCTCTTTCTGTCAGCCCTTCCAGGGCCAATCCCCTCTCCAAGTCCTCACCAATGAGGCAGATTCGGATGTCAACCCCTTCGGGCACGGGATGCTCGCAGGCCTTGCACGCCTCAGCCAGCTCGAACCCGTCCCCAGGAGGGTTCCTCCCCTCCTTCATGGCCCGATAGAAATTGACAGAGAAGGACGGGTCTTTTTGGTCCAGTGCGAGGAAGTCAGAATTCTCGTACCGGCCGAGGCACTCCAGCCCTATGAGGAGGGTATTGTCGACTCTGGCCTGTTTGAGCTTTACCAGTTCCATAAAAGGGCGAATCTCGCACGGCCTCATCACCAAAGCCAGTCTCTTCCCCGTCTCGTCCCGGGTGAGCTGCGAGGCAAAGCGAGCGCCATTTGTTGGAACCACAGGAGCCAATGGGTCAGCCCATCGGATCCTTGCCGGGTCCACAACCAGGGTTTGCATGGGCAAGCCCTTGTAAGGCAGCCTTGTGGGCACCATTATGGCCTCCACGACTCCCTTGTCCAAAAGGGAGACAAAAAAATCCCTCACAGCCTCGAGGACCTGTCCCTCCTCCGCCTCTATTCGCGCGTAGTCAACCATCTTCCCTCCCTCGGTCATCCTCTTGAGTTCTAGTCCCCATAATTCCATAGCCTCTATTGCTCATCTCCATTGCGGCTCCCTGGTCTTGTATTCCGTCAACCGGGCTTTTGCTCTATGCCACTAGCTTCTGCCTCACTTGACTTGGCCCGAGGGCCTTTATCTTCTCGACCATCTCTTTTATGGTCTCGGCAAACACGTTTCCCTCGCTTGCCGCAATCCATCTGAGCCAGAGGCGGTCCTCCTCGAACCCAAACCTCCTCAAGATCTCCTTGAGCAAGGCCACTCGCCTTCTCGCCTTGAGATTGCCATTTATGTAATGGCAGTCCCCAGGCCAACATCCACCGATGAGGACCCCATCCGCTCCTTCGAGAAAAGCCTTGAGAACGTATTTGGGATCCACCATACCGCTGCACATGACCCTTATGAGGCGCACATTGGGGGGGTGTAGCAATCTGGAGGTCCCTGCCAGATCAGCTGCGGTAAAGGTGCACCAGTTACATACAAAGGCTACTATCACGGGTTCGAATTCAGCCATCTCCCTTTCTCCTCCTTTTGAGCCCATCAATGGGGAATATCCCTCTCTTCTCGCCCTGACCTGGGAGGGGGCCCCTTCGTCTCACATCGGCTCTGCACGTTCATGCAGCCTCTCCAAACCTGAGTCGCTCCAAAAGGCCATCTATCTCCGCGAAAAGTTGTTTGTCGGTAAAATGCTTGACCTTCGCTGCTCCGCTAGGGCAGTGTGCAGCGCAGCTTCCACATCCCTTGCACACGGCTTCATTCACCACGGAGACATTCCTCGTCTCATCGAACTCGATGGCTGAATAAGCACAGAGGCCTCTGCATACCTGGCAACCGACGCAGATATAGGGGTCAATCTCCGCTATCGTGGGGCTGACGCTTACCCTTCCGTAACTGCTCAGGGCCAGGGCCTCGCTGGCAGCCGCTTTGGCCTGGGCAACAGTGTCCGGGATGTCCTTGGGCCCTTGGCAAGCTCCGGCGATGAAGACCCCGGATGTTGCCGTGGAGACTGGCTCCAACTTGGGATGTTCCTCCAAGAAGAAGCCGTCACGCCCTATACTGATACCAAAGGTCCTCGCCACCTGCTCCGCGTCCTTTCTCTTCTCCATGGCCGCACAGAGGATCACCATGTCCACAGGAACCCGCAAGAGCTTCCCCAGGAGGGTATCCTCCGCAACCACTATGAGCTTCCCCTTCTCGGAGTCATCGAGGGCCTCATCCGTGACCCTTGCAGCCTTTCCGCGAATCATCATCACGCCTTCGTCCTGAACCCTTTTGAGAAACTCCTCGTAGCCCTTCCCGAAGCACCGAAGGTCGATGTAGAAATTGTAGACCTGGGTCTCATGGCCTAACTTGTCTTTTATGAGATGAGCGAACTTGAGGGCATACATGCAGCAGACCCTGGAGCAATACTCGTGGTAATTGACATCCCTGCTACCTATACAGTGAAGGATGGCAACGCTCTCGGGGGGCCTGGTGAAGGCCCCGTTTTGATCCCTCATGAGGATCTTCCCGCCTGTGGGACCAGTGGCGTTGTTGAGCCTCTCGAACTCCAAGCTGGTGAACACATTGGGGTACTTCCCGTAGCCAAATTGGGTCATTGGCGTAGGGTCCATGAGGTCGTAGCCTGTTGCCACGATGATGGAGCCCACTTCTAGCTCCACCACCTCATCCTCCATCTTGTGATCTATGGCCTTGGCCTTACACACTGAAACGCATTCCATGCACTCGGAACATACCCCGCATGACACGCACCTCTGGGCCTCTGCCGAGGCATCCTCTCTTGGGAGGCCTAAATTCACCTCGGAAAAATCCTTCCTCTTGTCCGGGGGCAGCGTTATGGCCTTGGCCCTGGGCCTCCTGGGGATCTCTGGAGACACCTCCGACCAGTTCTGGCCGGAGGGCTTGGAGGGCCTTCCCTCCCGCAAGTCGAGACCCCTCAGGTATCTGTGGATGGAAATTGCCGCCTCTCTCCCAGCTGCCACGGCCTCCACTGCAGTGGCAGGGCCTGTCACCAAGTCTCCGCCCGCAAAGACACCCTTTTTTGTGGTCTCGTACGTCACGGGATCCACCACAACGGTGCCTCGCCCGCTCACTTGGAGCCCCTTGATCCCCTCCAAAAATCGTGTATCGGGGACCTGACCAATGGCCGAGATCACCGTGTCCGCCTTCACCTGGAACTCTGAGCCGGGAATGGGCACAGGTCTTCTCCTCCCTGTGGCATCGGGCTCACCGAGTTCCATTCTCACGCACCTTAGTCCTTTCACTTTCCCGTCCTGGGCGATCACCTCCACAGGCGCCACCAGGAACTCCAGCCGCACTCCCTCCTCTATGGCTGCCTCAATCTCCTCCGGGTACGCGGGCATCTCTGCCCTGGTTCTGCGATACAGGATGCTCACGGAACTGGCCCCCAATCTCATGGCGCTTCTGGCAGCATCCACAGCCACATTCCCTCCCCCTATCACCACGACCTCGGGGCCGATCTGGGGCCGCGAGCCGAGGTTGACCTCTTTGAGAAAGCTCGTTGCTGGGATCACACCGGTCGTCTCCTCACCAGGTATTCCCAGCTTGGCGCTTCGGTGAGCTCCTGTGGCCAGGTAAACCGCCTGGTATCCTTCCTCGAATAGATCGTCTAGGGTGTGTCCAGCTCCTATGGGGCTGTCCAGCTTTATCTCCACACCGAGGCGTCTGAGATAACCGATCTCCCTTTCCAAGACCTCGGGAGGAAGCCTGTAGTCGGGGATACCGACCCTCAACATTCCCCCGGCAACTGGCAAAGCTTCGAAGATGGTCACCCTATATCCTTCCAAGGCCAGGAAGTACGCGGCAGAAAGCCCCGCTGGCCCCGAGCCCACAATGGCTACCCTTTGCTTCTTTGGCTCTATCGCGGGCACGGGAAGGTTCTCCCAGTCCACCTGGTCGGCGGCGTATCGTTTGAGCTCCCTTATGGCAAGGGGCTCATCCAGGTCTCCTCTTCGGCACACTTTCTCACAGGGAGCAGGGCAAATACGGCCCAAGGTTCCAGGCAGGGGTAACTTTTCCATGATGAGTCTGAGGGCCTCCTGGTTCTTCCCTTGTCCGATAAGCGCCACGTATCCCTGGACGTTAGTGCCAGCAGGGCAGGCTTGAACGCAAGGGCCCCTGTCCTTCTTCTCTATGACGAAGGTCACGGGAACGGCCTGGGGGAAGGATCTGTAGATGGCCTTCCTCTGGCCCAGTCTCTCGTCCCACTCGTTGGGACGGGCAATGGGACAGACATTGGAGCACTCCCCACAGCCTGTGCACTCCGGTTTGACATATCTCGCTTTCTTGCGCACCCGAACCCTATAGTTGCCTATGAATCCGCTCACTTCCTCCACTTCGCTGTAAGTGAGAAGCTCTATATTGGGGCTCTGAGCCACCGAGACCATCTTGGGCGTCCCGATGCATGAGGCGCAGTCTAGGGTGGGGAAGGTCTTGTCGAATTGAAGCATATGGCCGCCGATTGTTGGCTGCCTCTCGACGAGGTAAGCCTTGTAGCCAGCTTTGGCCACATCGAGGGCTGCCTGCATCCCAGCTATTCCACCCCCAACTATGAGCACATTGGGGTTGACCGGGTATTCCACAGTCTCCAAGGGCTTGTGAAACCGCACCCTGTTGACGGCCGCCCGGATGAGGTCCTTGGCCTTGGCTGTGGCCTCATCCTCGTCCTGTGTGACCCAGGAGCAATGCTCCCTTATGCAGACCATGTGGAAGGAGCGGAACGGATTAAGCCCCCCCCTTTTCACGGCACCTCGAAAGGTGATCTCGTGCATTCTTGGGGAACAAGATGCCACGACCACTCGAGTCAATCGGTGCTCAGGGATGTCTTTCTCTATGAGCTCCTGGCCTGGATCGGAGCACATAAATAGATAGTCCCTTGCAACCACAACGTCTTTGAGCGTTGCAACGTAATCCCTCACCTCGCTCACGCGCACCTTGCCCGCTATGTTCGTCCCGCAGTGACAAATGTAAACCCCTATGCGCTCTCCCATTTTCATCCCCTGTCAGAAAGCATTTGTCCTTTTCCTACCATGGGATTCATCATCTCGCCTCAGTCCTCGATCGCCTCCGAGAGAAGCTCCGAGAGCTCCATAACCCTCATGCTCTCGGATCTACCCGTGGTCTTGATGGCATCCTCGAACATGGACACACAGTAGGGGCAAGCCGCCACTATCACCTCGGCCCCGGTCTCCTCGGCCTGGGCAACCCTCAATTTCGAGAAACGTTCCCCGGAGGGAACCTCCATCCATATCCCGCCGCCACCCCCTCCACAGCAGAGACTTTCATCCCTGTTGCGCTTCATCTCCACCAATTGGACCCCAGGGATAGCGCGGATAAGCTCCCTTGGCGGTTCATAGATACCGTTGTGGCGGCCAAGGTAACAGGGATCGTGGTAGGTGACCTTGAGATGGAGAGCCTTTTTCAGCTCCAACCTTCCTTGTCTGAGGAGGTTAGCCAAAAGGACCGAGTGGTGCACGACCTCCAGACGGCCGTCGACCTCCTTGTAATCCTTGCGAAACGCGTTCAGACAATGGGGGGATGCCACAAGGATCCTGCGAACCTCCTTCTCCTCGAAGAGGGCTACGTTTGCCTGGGCCAGCCTCAGGAAGAGCTCCTCTCCTCCGAGCTTGCGGCAAGCGTCTCCACAACAGCTCTCCCTGTCCCAACCAAGCCCGAAGTTCACCCCACAAGCCTTGAGGACCTTCACCAGGGCCCGGGCTGCTTTTTGGTTCCGGGGATCGTAGGCCTGGGTGCAACAAGTGAATAGCAGATATTCTGTTCCGGGGCCGTAGGTCGGCACCTCGAGACCTTCCGACCACTTGATGCGCTCGCTCCGATCTCCTCCCCAAGGATTGCCTCTGCTCGCCAGGCTGCCCAAGGGCCCCTTGAGGGAGGCTGGAATGGTCCCGGTCTCGTTCATGATTGCCCTCATGGAACGGACGACATCTATGATCTCAACTCCCCGAGGACACTTCTGCACACACGTGTTGCAAGTGACGCAGTTCCAAAGGGCCTCGGACTCAAAGCCTTCCAGGCCCAATTGAGCCAAGCGGATCATCTCCCTAGGGCTGAACCTCTTGACCAAGTTCCAAGGGCAGAGCCCTGTGCACGTTCCGCACTGGATGCATATCCTCAGGGTCTGACCAGCCACCTGTGCTATGGCTTCCGTGACCTCGGGAAATGGCGCTAGTATCTCCATCCTGCCCTCCTCACGATGCCTCGAGCGCCTTCAACACACCCCTTGCTTCCACCAAGTGTTTGGATAACCACTCGTTGGCCTTGGGAATCCGAGCTGCCAGCGCCAACAACTCCGTCACATAGAAGACGGGAACCGGGGCGGTCTTGGGCGCCCTCAGCTCCAGGTTCATGTGGCATAGGGGACAGAATACGACCAGACAGTTCGCCCCTGAGCGACGGGCGTAATTGTGGATCCTCGCCACCAACATCTGGGAGTGGCCTGGTTTGACCACCCCGAGACCAGCGCCGCAGCATTGTTCCTCCATGCCCCATCGAAGGGGCTCGGCTCCAAGAAACCCTAGAAGTCTCTTCAGCTCGGATCTCGGGGAGTGCCCGTCCAACCCCGTGATCCAGATCTGACGGCTCAAAAGACAGCCATAGTAGAGGGCCACCTTGAGCCCTCTGAGGGCGCCTTCCTTGAAGATCGCTCTCTTCTCAGCCGCAAGAGAGATGAGGGGCCCCAGGAAGAAGACTGGTTTGGTCTTTCCCGAAAGATGAGCGCCCCAGGCCTCCTTCACTGATTGGTTGAGTTCCTCTTTCTCGAGGACCTTGCGCCTTGCGTCCCACAGGCGCACGTAGCAACTGGGACAAAGAGTGAAAAGTGCCTCCATCC
>JAPWUY010000033.1 GCA_028275295.1 Thermodesulfobacteriota bacterium
ATGACGCGAAAGGCGGTTTTCTCGGAGGGACGCACTCTGTGCGTCCGAGAGGCAAGGCTGGACGTGAACCGAGGGAGGTCATGATTAGGGACGAGTTGGCGAGAGGCCGGTGGCCCAAGGGAGGCGCCATTTGGGTTGGCCTGATGCCGTCCTTGCGGGCGTGCGGAGCCCGCCCCCTGAGGTAAGGGAGGAGTTCAGAGCGGGAGAGGAAGGATGGAGATACTCGCTTACACCCAGGAGCACAGGATATTCAGGGAGTCTTTCAGGAAATTTCTGCAGAAGGAAGTCGTCCCCTATGTGGAGGAGTGGGAGGAAGCCGGGATTGTTCCCAAAAGTGTCTGGAAGAAGATGGGAGAGCAGGGATTTCTCTGCATGTGGGTCCCTGAGGAGTATGGAGGGATGGGGGCCGATTTTCTTTACTCCGTAATAGTGGCGGAGGAACTTCCCAAGACGAACTTTTCAGGCCTGGCAGCTCCGCTTCACAGCGACATAGTGGTGCCCTATATCTATTCCTACGGATCAGAGGAGCAAAAGCGGAAGTACCTTCCCGGATGCGTATCGGGAGAGATAGTCACAGCAGTTGCCATGACGGAGCCCAACACAGGGAGCGATCTAGCAAGCATACGCACCACTGCAGTCGAGGACGGAGATTATGTGGTGATAAATGGCCAGAAGACTTTCATAAGCAATGGGCTCAACTGCGACCTTCTGGTTCTGGCTGCGAAGGATCCCAAAGTTGAGGACCCACACAGGGCAATAGATCTCTACTTGGTGGAAGCTGGAACCCCTGGCTTCGAGAAGGGCAAGAAAATAAGAAAAATAGGGTGGCACAGCCAAGACACAGCGGAGCTCTTCTTCAACGATTGTAGAATACCCAAGAGCCAGAGACTGGGAGAGAAGGGGCAGGGATTCAGGATGTTGATGGAAAAGCTCCAGCAGGAGCGGCTAATGGTGGCCATAGGGGCAGTGGCACTTGCGGAACACATCCTCCCCATGACCATAGAATACTGCAAGCAACGCTATGCCTTCGGCAGGCCCCTTACCAAGTTCCAGCACATCCAGTTCAGGCTAGTCGAGATGGCGACAGAGGTGAAACTGGGAAGGACTTTTCTCGACAAGCTCATAGCTGACCACATGGAGGGGAAAAACATAGTCCTGGAAGTCTCAATGGCCAAATACTGGACGACGGACATGGTGATGAGGGTGGCCGATGGGTGTCTTCAGCTCCATGGTGGCTATGGGTACTGCGAGGAGTATCCCATTGCCAGGGCATGGAGGGACGCGAGGGTGATGTCCATCTTCGCTGGGACGAACGAGATCATGAAAGTCATAGCAGCCAGAGTCATGGGCCTCTGAAAAGAAAGCCAAAGGAGGAAGAAGTGGAGGGGGATTCTTCAGCTCGGTTCAGGGAAAAGGTAAGGATACTAGTGGACCCCATCTGTCCTTGGACCCTGAGGACTGCCATGTGGCTTGTGGAGGTGAGAAGATCTCTTCCTCTGGACATAGAGTGGGGGCTTTTGTCTTTGGAATACGTGAACAGGGAAAGGCCCGAAGCCAGTAGGTTCCGGAAAAATCGGCTTGCCATGAGGGTGCTTTCCCTGGTATCCGAGACAAAAGGGATGAGCTATCTGGAAAAAATTTACTTTGCCCTGGCAAAAATGGTTCATGGAGAGGGGATGGATCTTGAGAGCGAGGATACCCTTCTTCAGGCCCTTTTGGCCTCGGGACTAGAAGGTCTTGTCCTCGAAGAGGCAAAGAGGGGGGTCCATATCGATCAGGAGCTCTGGCAAGTTTATGCCTCCCATTGCGCATCGGGAGCCTTTGGGGTCCCCACCCTTTACCTGGGCAGTTCCCAAAGACCCTTCTATGGTCCTGTGATAGATAGAGTGCCCGAGGGCCAGGATGCATTGGCTTTATGGGAGCATGTGAGGGGCCTTGTGGCCTTGGATTTCTTCTACGAGCTCAAGAGAGCGAGATGATGGACCGAGAAAGCGAGAGCCGAGATCAAAAGACCAAGGCGGACATATTCACCATAGGCCATGGGAGGAGAAGTTGGGAGGGCTTCGTTGAGCTCCTCAAGTTCCACGGGGTAAAGAGAGTTGTGGATGTTAGGGCATATCCCAGTTCCAGAAAGAGTCCCCACTTCTCCAGGGAAAAAATGGAGCTCGCTCTGGCCGAGGAGGGAATTTCCTACAGGTGGGAAGGAAGGGCTCTGGGTGGATTCAGGGAGCCCAAGGGCAGATCCCCTCACACCTCCCTCAGGAATCCAGGCATGAGAGCCTACGCTGATCACATGGCAAGCCAGGAGTTCAGACAAGCCGCATCCAGGGTCATGAGGGACGCTTCGTGGGCAAAAACCGCCATAATGTGCGCTGAGGTGGATCCTTTCCACTGTCACAGGGGGCTTCTGGCCGACTACCTCACAGTATGCGGCCACAGGGTATTCCACATACGCTCCAAATCTCAACCCCAACTCCACAAGATCTCCCCACTGGCAAGGGTAGAGGGCCAAAACCTCATATACGACGTGCCACCTCCTCTTCTGCCCAGCCCCCAGGAAGAGCGATTCCCTCTCCCCTCTGGGGCCCCGTCGACGGGAAAGACATCCGCCAGCCATCAAGAGAGTTCACAAAGGAGGGAAGGGCCTTGAAAAACACATTGAGATCTCTCTGTCTTTTTCTAGGGCTCGTTCTTCTGTCCGTGGGTCCTGTCCTAGGGGAGGCCTCCACCCCGAAGAACATAATCCTGGTCATAGGGGATGGAATGGGCCCGGAGGCAGTAGGCCTGCTCCTTTACTACAATAGGTTCTTCCCAGGTGCCAAGGAGGAGCTCAATGTGGAGAGGCTCATGCGCTTGGGAAACACGGGCTATTGCCTCACTTACCAGTACGGCACAATTGTGACGGACTCGGCATCGGCTGCAACGGCCATGGCCTGTGGTGTCAAGACGAGGGATGGAATGATAGGAAAAGATCAAGATGGTAGACCCATGAAGAGCATCGTGGATGTGGCCAGGAAGAGAGGGAAGGCCACAGGCCTCATAAGCAATACCCGTATCACCCACGCGACCCCTGCGGGGTTTTACGCGGCTGTTCTCCATAGGGACATGGAAAGCTCCATAGCCTCCCAGTTCGTGGAGGAGAGCAAGGTGGATGTGGCCTTGTCCAGCGGGGCCCAGTTCTTCATTCCCAAGGGGACGAATGTGGAGGCCCATGAGCTTCTGAGGAGCACTCCCAAAGCTGCTGGCTGGGGTCCATCCAAAAGGGAAGACGACAGAGATCTCGTAATGGAGGCAAGGGCCAAGGGTTACTCGATAGTTGCGAGCGAAAGGGAGCTCAAGGAGTTGGACCCTGGCTCCACTAGGAGGATTTTGGGCCTCTTTGGAGGAGTGGCGTTTCCATTGGCCATAGATAGGCAGCCCCAGATGGCGACAGGGATTCCCCGCCTGGGGGATATGACGAGAAAGGCGATAGAGGTCCTCTCCAAGAACCCAGACGGTTTCTTCCTCATGGTGGAGGCGGGCCAAATAGACTGGGCGGAGCATGCCAACGATGTCGCTGCAACCCTCCACGAGATGATGGAGATGGACGAGGCCCTGGGGGTGATCATGGAATTCGCCCAGAGGGATCCATCCACTCTGGTCATCCTCACTGCCGACCACTCCACAGGAGGTCTGGCCATAGCTTACAATGCCCACAATCCTCCGAAACCAGTGGTCCTGGCAACCGGTGAGACCTGGAAATCCAAGTTCAACTTCAACGATGGGAGCATCTTCGAGATCATGCTGAAGCAGAGGAAGTCCTTCACGAGAATGGTCTTGGATAGCAGGCGCGATCCAGGGACCTTGAAAAAAGAGGTGGAGGAAAACTCGGCATTCAGTATCACGCTGGAAGAAGCCTCCCGTGTTCTGGCCAGGGATCCTGAAAAGGGTTTTCCAATTCCTTGCGATCAGCAGGACTTCTATGTTTACGGATCCATGAATTCCTCGGCTTTGCTCGGAAGGCTTTTGGGAAAAAAGACGGGAACTGCCTGGGCCGTGGGGACTCATACCCATACCCCAGTGATGATAGTGGCCGCGGGGCCCATGTCGGAGAAATTTAGGGGGCTTTTGGACAATACCCAGGTTGCCTCGATAATGGCAGAGGCCTGGGGAGAGAAACTCCCAGAGCCGAGATGACCCTTGAAGAAAGGCTCAAAGGCCCTTTACAGCCACGCGTCAAAGGCAGGTAACAGGGCCGACCTGTGGAAACATTTCGTTCTCTTGACAGCGGCAGATCTGCTCCTGAAAAGGGGAGGGCCGTCAAATCCCTTCCGCTATCTGGAAACCCACTGTGGCCTTCCCCTTCACTTTCTGAGGCCAGGGGGAAATTGGAAAAAGGGAATAGGTGCCCTGAGGCCGCTTCCTCGCTCCCTCATCCTCCATCCCTATTTCGAGACCATCGGGGTTTTGGGCGGGGCAATCCTCTTCTACCCAAGTTCCTGGCTTCAGGTGGGGACCTTTCTTTCCGTGCGGGGAGTCCCGATGGAGATGTGTCTCTGTGACATATCCGCCGAGGTCTTCACGGCAATGAGAGCGATGGGAGTGGGAAATGGAGGGGGGGTCATAAATTTCCTGAGAGAGGATGGCTTCGAGGTCCTCGGACGTGATCAGTTTTGGGACCTTGTGCTCGTAGATGCGCCCTTCTGGCCAGATTACGAGTCAGACTACCTGAGGTGCACCAGGGCCCTGGTCCATCTCAGGTCAAGGAGCCAGGTCTTCTTGGTATGGTATCCCCTGATCCCTGGAAAGGCGGGGAAATGGAACCTCGATTCAGGGGAGAGGCTGGTGGAGATCCACTGGGAGAGGGAGGAGCCCTCGTCCATGTGCGGCTGTGGGGTCCTGATTGGTGGTATGGGTGAAGAGGAATTTCGGGCCACGCTACCTCTTTTGGACGAGCTCGCGAAGGCCGTGGGAGGTGATCTCCAATGCCATTCCATCTCCCCTTGAACGTAAGGGGAATTTGGCACGCTTCATGCTATCTCAGTCGGACAAAACGGACGGGAGGGGCATGATGGGCTACAAGGTCCTCATTGTAGAATCCGGCCTCTTTCAGGGATCCAGATATGTGATATTCGCTCCCTTTCGCATAGGGAGGCACCCGGAGAACGATCTTCAGATAACAGATCCAAATGTCTCTAGATTTCATGCCCTCGTAGAGCCCAGGGGGCAGGGGCTCTTGCTGAGGGATCTGGGAAGCAAAAATGGCACATTCGTCAATGGAGAAAGGATCCGGGAGGCCTGGCTCAGGGCAGGGGATGAGGTACGAGTGGGGAAGGTGAGGATGCGCCTCGTGGAGGAAGGGCCTTCGGAGGAGGACAGGAAGAAAGAATCCATCATGGTCCTCACCTCTGATCCGAGAGGCCGAGTCAAGGCCCACACCATAGTCACCGGCCAGTTTTCCGTGAGCACAGATGGGTTGAGTCCTGAGGTGGCTGATCAACTCAACAGGCTCCAGGCGGTTTTTCAGGCAAACCTCATGTTGAGCGCTCAAGCGGATCTTGACGGGGTTTTACGGAGGGGGCTAGAGGATCTCATGGAGATCCTGAGGGCTGACCGCGGTTACGTGCTCACTCTGGATGAAGGAACGCGGGACCTCAGGGTCCGATATTCTCTCAGCAAGCCCGGCTTCGACACTGAAGGGGATATATTGGTCAGCAGCCGTTTTCTTGACCAGGCCCTCCGAGAAAAGAAGGGGCTCGTCATAGAGGATACTGGCGAGGAGCCACTGCTCGATGTCCCCGGTGACCATCGAGGCCCCAGGGCGAGGTGCGCCCTCTGTGTCCCCTTGGTGGACAGGGATCAGACCCTCGGCCTCCTCTATTTCGACAACCTCGTGGAACCCGGGGCCTTCTCCGAGGAGGATCTTCAGCTCGTGACAGCCATCGCAGCTCCCATGGCAGTGCAGATGAGGAATATCCAGTTCAGAGATCAGCTCCAGAGGGCGTATCTGGACACCCTTTCTGTCCTCGCCAATGCCATAGAGGCTAGGGACCATTACACTGTTGGCCACACATGGAGGGTCACGAGGTTTGCCCTTGCCATGGTGGACAGGATGGGATGCACCGAGGAACAACGCCGTTACACCCAGATGGGGGGAATCCTCCACGACATAGGCAAGATAGCTGTGGAAGACTCCATTCTGAGGAAAAAGGGGCCCCTGACGAAGGAAGAATACCAGAAGATGCAGCTCCATCCAGAGCATGGAGCGAGGATCCTCAAGGATGTGGAGTTTCTCAAACCAGTGATTCCCTATGTCCTTTTCCATCAGGAGAGGTGGGATGGAAAGGGATATCCTTTTGGCCTCAAGAAGGACGAGGTTCCCTGGGAGGGAAGGCTCCTCGGGGTGTGCGATGCCTTCGATGCCATGACCAGCCACAGGCCTTACAGGAGGACCATGAGCCCAGAGGAGGCCTGGGAGGAGATTCTCAAAGAGAGGGGCAAGCAGTTCGACCCAGAAATGGTCGACCTATTCAAGGAGATATGGGAGACCGGGCAGGTGGCCAACATCCTCCAGCATTATGCCAAGAGCGAACTGTCCATTGCGTGTCCTTTTTGCAGCACACACATTCCCCTGGGAGAAAAGCCCGCGGAAGGGACCTTCGTCGAATGCCCTGTCTGTGGCAAGAGCTCCGTGGTTATGAGGGAAGGGAGGGGTTGGAAAGGGGAGCTTGCTTGGTAGATTCGCGAGGAACCTCGAGGGGGAACAATGGTAATAAGGATTTGGGGGACCAGGGGATCCATCGCCACGCCTGGTCCTGAGACGGTCCGTTACGGTGGGAACACGACCTGTGTGGAGGTGAGACTTTCAGGGGGAAAAACCCTGATCCTCGATGCTGGCTCGGGTATAAGACCCCTCGGCAACTCTCTCCTGTCCAAGGAGGAGTCCCCAGAGGTCTACCTGTTCATCACCCACATCCATTGGGATCACATCATGGGGTTCCCTTTCTTCGCCCCAATATACAGGGAGGGCACTAGGATTTGGCTCGATGGTTGCAAGAGGGCCATGGAGGGTTTGAAACTCACCCTCAATAGGGGAATGGTCGACGGGGTATTTCCCGTGAGTTACGAGGGGCTCAGATCCAAGATAGAGGAGCTGGGGCAGTTGGGCACGGGGACTCTCTCCATAGGGGATGCAGTAATAGATGCCATAGAGCTCAACCATCCCCAGGGAGGAATGGGATTCAGGATAAGGGAAGGGGGGAAGAGCCTCGTCTTCTTGACTGACAATGAGCTGGCAGCTTCCAGGAGCAATGGTCGTGCCTTTGGGGATTATGGTAGATTCTGCGAGGGTGTGGACCTATTGATCCATGATTCCCAATACCTGCCAGAGGAAATGGACGCGAAGAGGGGATGGGGACATTCGGATGTGATCTCGGCTGTGGAACTGGCCTTGAAGGCAGGTGTGGGGAGATTTCTCTTCACCCATCACGATCCCGAGAGGACAGATCTCCAGGTGGACAGGATGGTGGCCCTGGCCCGGGAATTTGCCTCGGCAGAAGGAGGCCACCTCCAGGTGGAGGGGGCCAGGGAGGGGATGATCATAGAACTTTGATGGTTACCTCAAGCTCATGAGGAGTTCCCTGAGCTCGCTGTAAGAGCCCTCTATCTTGAGCTCATGGGATGGTCTCTCATCTAGCCCCCTGAGGCTTTGGGGGAGCTCCACCTCAACGCCCATTTCCTCCAGGACCTCTGGGAACTTGGCCGGGTGAGCGGTCTCTGTGGCAACAGCCAAGGTGTCCTCGCTCCTGTCCCAGAGATACCTCTTGAGGGCTGCCCATGCAACTGCTCCATGGGGTTCCAGGATGATCCCATACCTCTCATACGCCTCCTGTATGGTCAGCCTGGTCGTGTGGTCCGAGATGGAGATGCCAACCGCATCCCTCCTGAGTGCATCCATATCTGGCATGCGAAGGATGTTCCCCTGTCTGTCTATGGAGCCTCCGTAAAGATGGAAAAGCCTCCTCAGATTGCTCGGATTCCCCACGTTCATTGCATTGGACAGGCAGGCCCTGGAGGGCTTTATGGGTTTGTAGATCCCCGTTTCCATGAAGGCCGGAAACTCGTCGTTTTCGTTGGTCGCCACAACTATTCGACTCACGGGTTTGCCCATGCGCATGGCCAAGAAGTCCGCTGTGACATTCCCGAAATTTCCCGAGGCCACAGAATCCACAGGCCTGTCGTCCTTGGTCTCCGCTACGGAAAGGTAGGAGTAAAGGTGGTAACCCACCTGAGGGAGAAGTCTTCCCCAGTTTATGGAATTGGCCGATGTGAGGTTCAGGTGGCTCAATTCCCTGTCCTCGAAGGCCCTCATGACCAGGGCCTGGAGCTGATCGAACTTGGCTTCACAGGCCACTGCCACCACATTTCCCCCCAAGGTGTTCATCTGTTTGGCCTGCCTCTGACTCACCTCCCGAGCTGGATAGAGGACCACCACTTTGAGGCCTTCTAGACCATGGAAGGCATTGGCCACGGCACTCCCAGTATCTCCAGAGGTGGCGACCAGGATGATCCTCTGGTCGTTGCTCTCTCTGGCAAAGTACTGCATGGCTCTGGCCAGAAATCTCGCAGCGAAGTCTTTGAAGGATGCGGTGGGTCCCTGATCCAGTCTCAAGAGGTATCTTCTACCCCAGACTCTCTCCACCGGGACGGGAAAGTCGTAAGCTTCCTTGGTGATCCTCCAAAGCTCCTCCTCCGGCATCTCTGGAACTAGAAATGGCCTCAGGGCCCTGAATGCTATCTCATGATAAGGCCTCCCTCTGAGCTCCCAAAGCTCCCCCAGACTTAGCCTGGGAATCTCCGTGGGCATGTAGAGCCCTCCATCTGGGGGTTGGCCCGTGAATATTGCCTCCCTGAAACTGACCGCTGGTGCTTTTCCGCCGGTGCTATAGTATCTTATGGGTTCCATCTGAACTCACCTTCCTCCGAAAAGCTCGCCCCATCGACCTCAGTCTCAACCCTCAGGCCGTGCAGGAACAGTCACCACCTCGAACACGTGAATGGGTCTTTCCATGCCCTTGAAGTGCACATCTCCCATGTGTCTTACGGGCCACTTCCCCCCCAAAAGTTTTTCCGTGCTCTGGGAGATGAGGATCTGGCCCCCCTGTGACATGGCACAAAGCCTGCTTGCCACATTCACTTCCTGCCCTATGACAGTGTAATCGAATCTCTTTTCCGATCCCACGTTGCCCACGAACACCTTTCCGGACGATATGCCGGCCCCAAGGGAAAGGGAGCCCACTATGTAGTGCTTCTCTGACCACCTCCTCACCATTTCCGAGAAGGACCTCATCATGCCCAAGGCCGTAGCGAGGGCCAGGTAGGCGGGGTTTTCCACCTTCATGGGCGCCCCGAAGAAGGCCATCACCGAATCGCCTATGAACTTGTCCAGGGTGCCATGGTGTCGGAAGACCTCCTCGCTCATTCGAGTGAAGTACTCGTTGAGGAAGGCCCTCACAAGCTCTGGCCCCATGTGCTGGACAGCTGCTGTGAATCCCCGGATGTCGGCGAAGAGGATGGTTATTTCCCTCATCTCCCCGACATCCATCCACTTGCTCCTGTCCTTGAGGAGGAGTCGGGCTACCTCTGGGGAGACATATCCCTCCAATATTGCCTTGAGCCTTGCCCGCTCCTGGGAGGCTTTGAGCAAGGAGGCGTTTCTTATGGCAACCGCTGCGTGATTAGCATAGAGCATTAGGAGCCTGAGGTCGTGGTCCTGGAACTCTCTTCCCTCCTTGGTCAAGCTCACGTTGAGGACCCCCATCACCTTTCCGCCGACCTGCAGTGGCACACACGCAG
>JAPWUY010000034.1 GCA_028275295.1 Thermodesulfobacteriota bacterium
TGGAACCCCAGAGGATGTCGCATGGGCTGTGGCATTCTTGGCATCTCCCATGGCACGTTACATAACGGGCGAGATCTTCAATGTGAGTGGGGGCCTCTACATGTGAGCACCGAGAGATGGCCCTTCTCGTGGTTTTTTGGGGGTGAACGAGGAAGGGCCTTTGAGAAGGAGACGGATCCCGGCCAAGGGGTCCAAGGGAAAAAAGCTGAGGAGGTGATGTGGAATGGCAGATATAGAACAGATTACGCGAAGACTGAAAGAAATCATAGCTGAGCAGTTGGGTATAAGCGAGGAGGAGATAGTGCCCGAAGCCTCCTTCGTGGACGACCTTGGGGCGGACTCTCTGGATCTGGTTGAGCTCATAATGGCCCTAGAGGAAGAGTTCGACATGGAGATCTCGGATGAAGACGCCGAGAAGATCCAGACAGTTCAAGATGCCATCAATTACATAGCCGAAAGGGTCTGAAATGGGCCTCAAGTAGGCTCGGCCTTTCTCTTTTTGGCATCTTCCCTGGTTTCGCCTCGAGCCATTCTTCCACGGACCGATGGGTGTGTCCTGGAAGGTCGAAATTCCGGCGCACACCCATCCATAGGTCCTGCTAAAATGTAGATATGGAGAAAAGAGTCCCCATTGCCATAGGAGCGGATCACGGGGGCTTCGAGCTCAAAGAGGAGATAAAGCCCCTTCTGGAGGAGCTCGGTTTCACGGTCATAGACGTTGGTACAGTGAGCCGGGAGTCAGTCCACTATCCTTCTTTCGCTGCCCGAGTGGCTCGCCTCATATCCTCTGGAGAGGTGCAGAAAGGCATCCTCATATGTGGAACTGGTATAGGGATGTCCATTGTGGCCAATCGTTTCCCAGGGGTGAGGGCGGCCCTCTGCCATGACCTGTACACGGCTATAATGAGTAGAAGGCACAACGATGCCAACTGTCTCGCACTGGGTGGGAGGATCCTCGGCAAGGAGCTGGCAAAGGAGATAGTGAGGGTGTGGCTCGAGACCCCTTTCGATGGGGGAAGGCACCGAGACAGGCTGTGCATGATAGAGGAGTTGGAGAGAGAACTGGGAAGAGCCCACGAGGGGGAGTGAGGAGTGTCAAGGCTTTGGCAGGTGGATCCAGAAGTAGCTCAGGCCCTGAAGGATGAGCTGGAAAGACAGGAGAAGAGGCTTGTGCTCATAGCCTCTGAGAACTATGCCAGCGAGGCTGTGCTCGAGGCCCAGGGCGGGGTGATGACCAACAAGTATGCCGAAGGATACCCAGGGAGGAGGTATTACGGCGGGTGCGAGCACGTGGACAAGGTGGAACGACTCGCTGTGATGAGGGCGATGGAGCTCTTCGGGGCTGAACATGCCAATGTTCAACCAGTCACCGGTTCCGCCGCCAACATGGCCGTGTATTTGGCCACGCTCAAACCAGGTGATAGGATCCTGGGAATGAGGTTGGCCCACGGGGGGCACCTGACCCACGGGGCCCAAGCGAGCTTCTCGGGGAAGCTCTATCACGCCGTGTCCTATGGTGTGAGAAGAGACACTCAGATGCTCGATTACGAGGAGATCAGGGAGATAGCCAGGGCAACGAGACCGAGGATGATAGTGGCAGGGGCCAGCTCCTACAGCAGGATCCTGGATTTCGAGGCCTTCGCCGACATTGCCAGGGAAGTGGGTGCCTATCTCATGGTGGATATGGCCCACATAGCGGGGCTTGTGGCCTGTGGGCTTCATCCGAATCCAGTGCCCTATGCTGACTTCGTCACAGCCACGACTCACAAGACCCTGAGGGGGCCCAGGGGTGGTTTCATACTGTGCAAGGCCAAGTACGCTCAGGCCATAGACGCGGCGGTTTTCCCGGGCATTCAAGGTGGTCCCCTCATGCACGTGATAGCAGCGAAGGCCGTGGCCTTCAAGGAGGCCATGAGCGAGGACTTTCTCCTCTACCAGAAGCAGGTCCTGGTCAATGCCAAGAGACTGGCCTCGGAGCTCCAGGGGCTAGGCTACGATATCGTCTCAGGGGGGACTGACAATCACCTCTTCTGCGTGGACTTGACAAGGAAGGGGATAACTGGTCAGGAAGCCGAGGAGGCCTTGGACAGGGCTGGCATCACCGTGAACAAGAATGCCATACCATTCGATCCACTGAGCGTGCAAGTGACAAGCGGCATAAGGATCGGCACCCCAGCCGTGACAACTAGGGGTATGAGGGAAGAGGAGATGTGCCTCATTGCAAGATGGATCCACGAGGTCTTGAGCGCTCCCAGAGATGAGGAGGTCGCGGCCAGAGTGGGAGACCAAGTGAAGGAGCTGTGCAGGAGGTTCCCTGTGTATCCCGAGAGAATGGGGACCAAGTAGGAGTTCCCCCTCGCCACGGCCGGGGTCGGATCCGGCGAAATGAGATGGCAAGTGGCACGAGAGCGAACCCCTTGGCCCTCAGAGGGCCTTCCATGGGGAAATCACCCTGCCCAGAGGACGACTCGAGCGCTCATGGGCTTTGGGGAAAGGCCCCAAGGATGGGCGAGCCTCCGAGGGGATCGTGGGCGGGGTTCGAGGGGGAGTGAGGGTGTGAGCAGGCTTTCCTGGGACGAATACTTCATGGAGATAACAAAGCTAGTCTCCTGTAGGTCCACTTGCCTTAGGAGACAGGTAGGGGCCGTGCTGGTCAGGGACAGGCAGATCCTGGCCACGGGGTACAATGGACCCCCTAGGGGTCTTCCCCATTGCGATGAGGTGGGCTGCCTCAGGGAGTTGAGCGGCATCCCCTCGGGCCAGAGACACGAGCTTTGCAGGGGCCTCCATGCAGAGCAAAATGCCATAATACAGGCAGCGGTCCACGGTGTGAGCATAAAAGGGGCGACCCTCTACACCACCACTCACCCCTGTGTCATATGCTCCAAGATGATAATAAATGCGGGCATCTGCCGCGTGGTATACTGGGACGGTTACGCGGACGAACTTTCCAAGGAAATGCTCTGCCAGGCGGGAATACCCGTGGAGAGGTTGAACAAGGAGGCCCCATGAAATGTCCCTACTGTCGCTCCCTGGAAAATAAGGTCATAGACTCGAGGCTTTCCAAGGAAGGCGACTCCATAAGAAGGAGAAGGGAGTGCCTGAGCTGCCAGAGGAGATTCACGACCTACGAGAGGGTGGAAGACATCCTGCCCATGGTCATAAAAAGGGATGGCTCGAGGGAACCTTTCGACAGAAACAAGATCATGATCGGTCTCAAGAAGGCCTGCGAGAAGAGACCCATCAGCATTGAGGTCTTGGAGGAGGTGACCTCGAGCATAGAGCGCCACTTCCAGGACCTGGGGGAGAAGGAGATCCCCAGCTCCGCCATAGGGGAGATGGTCATGAAGGCCCTCTATCGGCTCGACGATGTGGCCTATGTCCGCTTCGCCTCTGTTTACAGGCAGTTCAAGGACATCACCCAATTCATTGAGGAGGTGAAGGAGCTTCTCGCCAATAGCCAGAGGCGCTCCCAAGAGGGTCCCAAGGAGTGAACGGAAGTGGTCCCTGCTGGTATAATATCTGGGACTGGGCCCCGAGGGCCACGGCTCCAAAAGGGGTGCCTGGAGGTCCTCCAAAGGGTTTGTGCCTCGCCTGGGGCTCGAAAGAAGGAGGATCAGTCCTAGGGAGGGGAGGTCTCAGGAGGTGTTCACTGGCCTCATCCAAGATGTGGGCCTGGTGAGGAAGATCGACAGGGCAGGAGAGCTCGTCAGGCTCACTATCCAGAGTTCCCTCGTGGAGGAGGGCTTCGAGCTCGGTGAGAGCGTTGCAGTAGATGGTGTTTGCTTGACTGTGGTGTCCATCGAAGCCAATTGGTTCCAGGTGGAGGTGTCGCCCGAAAGCCTCGAGAGGACCACTCTCGGGGAGATGGAGGCGGGGATGCCCGTGAATCTCGAGAGGGCTTTGAGGCTCTCGGACAGGTTGGGGGGGCATCTGGTCACGGGACACGTGGATGGGGTGGGCGTCTTGAGGAGGCTTCGCAAGGGCCAGAGACACGTAGAATTGGAGGTAGCGGTCCCATCGCACCTTGGCCGCTATCTCGTGGAGAAGGGTTCCATAGCGGTAGACGGAATAAGCCTCACCATAAACAAGTGCGGTCAGGACTGGTTCGGCCTCACCCTGATTCCCCACACCATAGCCAGGACCACGTTGGCAGTGAAAGGGGTTGGGGCTAAAGTTAACATAGAGTGCGACATCCTCGGAAAATACGTGGAGAGACTCCTCGGGCCCCGCATCTCCAAACCCTCAAACGAGGGCATAACAGAGGAGATGCTGAAGAGACTGGGCTTTGTGAGGTGAGGCTGGTAGAAAGACACGATGAGAAGAAGAGGTCGAGGGATCGGAGGTGAGGAACAATGCCCTTTGCTACAGTAGAGGAGGCCATAAGGGAGATTCGAGAGGGACGGATGGTGATCCTCGTTGATGATGAGGACCGGGAGAATGAAGGGGACCTCACCATGGCTGCCGAGAAGGTGACCCCGGAGCATATAAACTTCATGGCCAAGTACGGAAGGGGCCTCATATGCGTCTCCATGACCGAGGAGAGGGCTCAGAAGCTCAATCTTCCTCCCATGGTCCAGGACAATACCAGCCCCTTTCGAACGGCCTTCACTGTATCCGTGGATGCCAAGAAGGGGATAACAACTGGCATCTCGGCCTATGACAGGGCGGTGACCATTCAGACCCTGGTGGATGACAGGACGACCCCCCAAGACCTCGTGAAGCCAGGCCACATATTCCCCCTCATTGCCAAGCCCGGGGGGGTTCTCGCCAGGACTGGCCAGACAGAGGGTTCGGTGGATCTAGCGAGACTTGCTGGATTGAAACCCATGGGCGTGATCTGCGAGATAATGAAAGAGGATGGGACCATGGCCAGAAGGCCAGATCTCGAGATCTTTGCCCAGGAGCATGGCCTCAAGATAGTGACCATTGCCGACCTCATAAGGTACAGGCTCCAGCACGAGAGGCTGGTGAGGAGGGTTGCGGAGACAACTCTCCCCACGCATATAGCTGGTGAGTTCAAGGCGATAGCTTACGAGAACGACGTCGATCCCAATGAGCACTTGGCCCTGGTGCTGGGCCAGTGGGATCCCGAGGAGCCAGTTCTGGTGAGGGTCCATTCCGAGTGCGTCACTGGAGATGTCTTTCACTCCATGAGGTGCGATTGTGGGGAGCAGCTCCATCTGGCCCTAAAGATGATCCAGAAAGAGGGCAAGGGAGCCCTCGTATACATGAGACAGGAGGGAAGAGGCATAGGACTTTGCAACAAGCTTCGGGCCTATGTGCTCCAGGACCAAGGGAAGGATACAGTGGAAGCGAATCTCGAACTGGGTCTTCCCGTTGACCAGAGGGATTACGGAGTGGGAGCCCAGATCCTCATGGACCTGGGCATAAAGAGGATGCGTCTGATGACCAACAATCCCACCAAGTACGTGGCACTGGCTGGATACGGGCTGGAGATCGTGGAGAGGGTGCCCTTGGAGGTGAGGCCAAATCAGAAAAATTTGAGATACCTCATGACAAAGAGAGACAAGATGGGCCACATTCTCCAGCTCAAGTGAAAGACGCAAAAAAGGAAGCTTGGTGCCCTCGAGCATCAAGGGTCCCAGGGGAGGTTTCTCGATGCCGAATCTTTACGAGGGAAGCATAAGGGCGGATGGACTTAAGTTCGCCATAGTGGCGAGCCGTTTCAACGAGTTCATAACGGCCAGGCTAATAGAGGGCGCTATAGATGCCCTGGTGAGACATGGAGCGAGGGACGAGGACATCCACCTCATAAGGGTCCCAGGGGCTTTCGAGATCCCCTCAGTCGCCAGATGGGCGGCCTCGAGCGGAAAATTCCATGCGGTCATATGTCTCGGTGCAGTCATAAGGGGGGCAACGCCCCACTTCGAATACATAGCCGCAGAGGTCTCGAAGGGTGTGGCCTTGGTAGCCATGGAATCCCGAGTGCCTGTTGTCTTCGGCGTCCTCACTACAGATACCTTGGAGCAGGCCATCGAGAGAGCAGGCTCCAAGGCTGGAAACAAGGGATTCGATGCTGCCATGGCGGCCATGGAACTCGTGGATCTGAGGAAAAAGCTCGAGGCATAGGGCAAAAAGAAGGGATGTCCTCGAGAGGGGTCCAACTGTCAAGTGGCGAGGAGTCTTACGGAATTGTCGGGGTGTAGCCCCGGATTTGGACCATGAAATGGGTGCGAGGAGAAGAGCCAGAGAACTGGCACTCAAGGCCCTGTACAGGGCTGACCTCACAGGGGAAGACATGGTGAAGAGCCTGGATTCCGTGATGGAGCTCCTAACAAAAGGGGACCCTGGCGAGGATCTCCCCTCAAGGGGAGCCCAGGAGCCGGTCCCCAGGGAGGTCTGGGAGTTCGCGAGGAGGCTCGTGTGCGGGGTAAAGGAGAAGCTCCCTCTCCTGGATGAGGTCATAGACGAAAGCGCCGAGCACTGGAAGCTCGAGAGAATGACCATAGTGGACAGGAACATCCTCAGGCTCGGGGCCTATGAGCTACTTTTCTGTCCCGACATTCCCGAGAGGGTAAGCCTGAATGAGGCGGTGGAGTTGGGAAAGAAGTTCGGAACTGAAGATTCTCCTTCCTTTGTAAACGGGATTCTGGACCACATTGTCAAAGTTGGCAAGGTCGAGCACTCCAAGGAGATGCCTGGCTCAGAAGGGGTTGCCGGGACGAGGAGTTGAGTCCCAGGAGTATTAGGCTCCTAAGGTCCTGGCAAGGGACCTCCAGCCCAAAAGGATCGGAGGTAAATTCATGCGAATAGTCGTTGTGGGAGCGAGCGAGACGGGCTTCCACTTGGCGCAGGTGTTATCTAGAGAGGGCCATGAGGTGGTGGTTGTCGAGGTGAGGGAGGAGGCCGCCAGAAGGATGAGAATGGCTTTGGACGTCGAGGTCATTGTGGGAAATGGTGCTGACCCCAAGGTCCTGGAGGATGCCGGTTTGTTGAGGGCGGACATGGTGATAGGGGTGACGGATAGGGACGAAGTGAATCTCCTTTGCTGCTTCATGGCCTCGGTGACATCGAGAATGACCACAAAGGTCGCGAGGATAAGGGATCAGGCTTACAGGACTGCTGTGGAGAGGCTTGGAGGGCACCCCTTCGCAGTGGACCTCTGTCTCAATCCCGAATACGAGACTGCCCTAGCTGCCTTGAGGTTGATGGAGATTCCAGGCGGTAGAGAGGTGGCGGAGTTCGCAGATGGGAGGGTCTTGCTAGTAGCTACCACCGTGGACAGCTGGAGTCCCTTCGTGGGTCGTGCCCTGGAAGAGGTCCAGGAAGGAGTCTCCCCTGGGGGAAAGATCCTGATAGCCGCCCTCAGGAGGGAGACTCAGCTCATAATTCCCCATGGGAAGGATCTCGTGAGGGAAGGCGACGAGGTCTTCCTGGTGGCCGAGAGGCAAAGTGTCATGAATGCCCTGGAGGCCATGGGAAAGCGTCTCGAGAGGCCCCAGAAGGTGATCGTTTATGGGGCGAGCAAGATAGCGCAATATCTCGCATACCTTTTGGAGGAAGGCCAATTCGCGGCCAAGTTCATATGCTCGGATGAGACCCTTTGCAACCGACTTTTGGGAGAGTTGAGAAGGGTCGCTGTGCTTTGCGGAGAGGGGACAGATCAGGACCTCCTTTTGGAGTTCAATGTGGCGGATGTGGATTACTTCGTGTCCGCCTCGGAAGACGAAGAGGAAAATGTCCTGGTCTCTCTTCTGGCCAAAAGACTTGGGGCCAAAAGGACCATGGCCCTGGTTTCCCGACTCTCCTATGTATCTCTCGTGTCCAACCTAGGGGTGGATGTGGTGCTCAATCCTCAAGTGGCATCGGTGGACAGGGTGCTCCGCCACACGAGAAAAGGGGATGTGCTCAGGGTCGCTACCCTCGGAGCCGAGGCGGCCGAGGCCATGGAAGCAGTGGTGGGCTCGAGCTCCGAGCTTGCGGGAAAGCCCCTGAGGGAGGTCAAGTTCCCCAAAGACGCCATAATAGGTGCAGTGGTAAGGAAAGATCGGGTCACAATCCCCCACGGAGACACAGTGCTCTACGGCGGAGACAGGGTGGTCATATTCGCCAAGAGGGCAGCGGTAAAAGAGGTGGAGTCCCTTCTGCAAGGGGAGTCCTGAAGCCTTCCATTTCCTCGTTTCTCTTTAGCCCAAGCCAGATAGCTCAGCCCATGGGCAGGATCCTGAGATAGAGTTCGCGTCTTCGGGCTTTGGGAGCCCAAGAGAGGAGGGCCGCAGAAGCCCATAATCCGGGGAGGAATGGAAGCCTGTCCCGTTGGGGCGTCACGAACACCCAAGGTGTCCCACACTAAAGTTTCTCAGGATATGTCCGATAAAACCCTTTGGGGGTGATCGACTCCCCAATGTCAGAGATAGGAGGAGAGGGAAATGGGGTTTTTTGAATGGAAGGATGACTATAGCGTGGGGGTCAAAGTCATGGATCAGCAGCACAAAAGGCTCGTTGCCCTTGTCAATGAGCTATTTGAGGCCATGCAAAGGGGATCTGGCAACCAGGGAGCGGCCAAGGTCCTGAGGGGACTTCTCGATTACACCAGAACTCATTTCCGTACCGAAGAGGACCTGATGAAGGCTCACTCATACCCTGGATTCGTTGCCCACAAGAAGCAACATGACGACCTGACGGAACAGACAATGGACCTCTCCAAAGCTGCCCAAGAAGGCCGGCTCACTGTCGCAATCGATACGAGCAAATTCCTCAAGGAGTGGCTCGCAACCCACATCATGGGTTCGGACAAGCTTCTAGGCACTTACCTCCAGAGGAAGGGGGTAGGCTGAAAGCCAGGGTCATTCCCCAAAACCCACTCTCTTTTCAGGTGGGAGGCAGGGGGAAGCCACGTTTGGGTGAAGCGAACATGTTCCCTGCGGGCGTGCGGAGCCCGCCCCTCCGCGGGGTGGACCATCCGAGGGCAAGGCGGCCTTGCGGGGCAAGCCCGGGGATAACGCGAGAGGTGGTTTTCTCGGAGGGACGCACTCCGTGCGTCCTCTTAGCATGGCCAAACGTGTGCCGAGGGATTTCGTTCCCCCCGGCATTTGCAGGCGAGAAGCCTGGTCACCCACGGGGATATGTCTCGGTCAAGCCAGGGCCCTCTTTGCGGGCGTGCGGAGCCCGCCCCTTCGCGGGGGGGCCAAGCGAAGGCGAGAAGGCCTTACGGGGGCAAACCCGGAGATGGCGCGAAAGGCGGTTTTCTCGGAGGGACGCACTCTGTGCGTCCGCGTTGCAAGGCCGCACGCGAGCCGAGGCATTCCATTTCCACCCGATGATGAGGCCGGAGGCATCTGCCCTACCGGGCACATGCCTCGGTCAAGCCAGTGCCTTCCTATCCGGGCGTGCGGAGCCCGCCCCTCCGCGGGGTGGACCATCCGAGGGCAAGGCGGCCTTGCGGGGCAAGCCAGGGGATAACGCGAGAGGGGGTTTTCTCGGAGGGGCGCGGTCTCCGCGCCCGGGTGGCAAGGCCCGACGCATGTCGAGGCATACTGGATCACGCCCCAACCTTCCTTTGCCGGTGTGCGAAGCGCCCCTCTCCAGGGTCACACGCAGGACCAAGAGGGCGTTGGGAGTAGGACTCTCGAAGGTGGCAAAGGGACCCCCCTCGAAGGCAACTACCACCGGAGGAAGAAGGTAAGCTGAAAGCCAGGGTCATTCCCCAAAACCCATTCTCCCTTCAGGCCCTTCCGGCCAGCTTGGAGAAGTCTGCTAGTTTCAAGAAGCTGGAAGCTAGCCTGGCCAGCATGTTGAGACGATTCGACCTGAGTCGGGTGTCG
>JAPWUY010000035.1 GCA_028275295.1 Thermodesulfobacteriota bacterium
ACATCCTCATCCAGGAACTTGAAGGCCAGGTGGCCTGGGGTGTGGCCAGGGGCGTGGATGATCTGAACGGATGTGGTCTTGAGGTCCAAGAGCTCGCCTGGGACTAGAAAACCTTTGGGAACTCTAGGCCTGATATGAAAAACACGGAGGAGGAGATCCTTCCACTCATCCCTGTAATGGGGCTCTTCCATTTGGTACCAGTCTAGGAACCGCTCCAGATCACCGAGTGGAGGAGAGTCGAGCTCGCAAATGTACAGGGGAACATCGTCGAAGAGGTCGAGGTACATCATATGGTCTTCGTGCCAATGGGAAAGCCATACCGCATCCACGCCATCTTTTTCCCTGAGTTCTTCTAGCTTGGCCCTGTCGGACGAGGGATCTATGAGAATCTTAGCCCCTTCTATGTAGATGGAATGACACTGGGGATACCTCCCGCCGTTGAGACCCTGAATCAGCCTTATAGCTCCCAAACGGACCGTCTCCATTGTCCACCTCTCCTAGGGCATGCTCCGAGGCAAGGCACAGGACATCGCTTTCAGGAATCATACCATACAACTGGGCCTGATCCCAAAGGCCATCCAGGTCCTCTTCCTAGGCCCGCCATATGGAAACACCCAATGGCCCCTTGGGCTCGACACAGGGGTTCTGGGTTTGACCTTGCCTTCTGGAAGAAGGCTGGTTTATCATTCCCAGCATGTGGGTTCCCCGGATCTCTTCCGGGAGGCCTGGGAAGACCTTTTCCAAATCGTCCTATGAAGGAGGAGGAGATGAGGAAGCTTGTGGGAGTTCTGCTCGGTTTTCTTGTTTTGGTTTGGGCGAGTGATCCTTGGGCCGCGGATACCATAAAGATAGGGGTTGTGGGGCCCAGGACAGGACCCGCAGCCGCAACAGGGAAGGCCTTCGAGGAGGGCATAGCCCTGGCGCTGGATCATATCAACGCCTCAGGCGGGGTTCTGGGAAAACAGGTGGAAGTTGTATTCGAGGACACGGGTGGAGTTCCTGAGAAGGCAGCATCGGGCTTCGAGAAACTGGTGACCAGGGACCAGGTCCCCATAGTGGTTGGGGAGAGCCACTCTTCCTCTGCCCTGGCCGAAATCGAGGTAGCCAACCGCTACAAGGTCCCGTTCATAATATGCGAGGCCTGGCACGACGACATCACCAAGAAGAACTACAAGTGGGTCTTCAGGGCAGGCCCTGCAAACAGTGGAGTTGTCGACTTCTACATCGCTCCCTTTGTGAAAGACATGGGGTTCAAGAAGGTCGCTATAGTTAGGGAGAACTCCGACTGGGGAGTGGGCATCGCGGAGAGGACCGAGTATAACCTGACCAAGATGAATATCCCCTTTGTAACCTTGAAGGTGGAGAGGGAGGCCAAGGACTTTTACACTGAGCTGACGAAACTCAAGGCCGAGAATCCCGAAATCATCTTGGCTTACATTTATGGAACTGGGCTTCACTTCTTCCTGGCCCAAGCCCACGAGGTGGGACTCGCCCCCAAGGCCCTGGTGCTGGATGGAGCGGGACCTCCAAGTCTGTGGGAGAGCTTCTGGAAGAATGTGGGAGATGCTGGCGAGCTCGAGCTCTTCATTTCGAGCATGCACCAAGATGTCCATCTCACACCCACAAGCAGAAAATTCTGGGATGACTACAAGAAGAAATTCGGCAAGGATCCATCGGATTACAAGACTCGCTCCATATACAACGTTCTCCTCATAGCGGCAGATGCCATAAACAGGGCCAAGTCCACTAACAACGAGGCCATAGTGGATGCCCTGGAGAAGACCGAACTCGAGGTCACAACCGGTGTTGTGAAATTCGGGCTCAATCCGGGCAGTTACGAATACCATCAGTGGATGCCGCCAATGCTGGTGGTGCAGTGGCAAAACAAGAAGCAGGTTGTCGTGTACCCCAAGGAGGCGGCAACAGGGGTCCTCGTGAGGGCCAAGTGATCCTTGGGTCCAGATCCGTGTGAGAAGTTGGAGGACCGAGCTCCGGGGACTCCAACGATCCCCCGATGAAAGATCGGGGTCAGAGCCATTTTGGAGGGCCTGAAAGGGGGCGCAAGGCGAAAGACCTTGCGCCCTCGTCTCATAGTTCGGGAAAGAGACCATGTCCGAGTTTCTCATGTTCCTCACCAATGGTCTGGTGATGGGTGGGATAAACGCCATCTCTGCCCTGGGCGTATCCCTGGTTGTCGGGATAATGAGGGTCATAAACTTCGCCCATGGAGAGATGTACATCTTCGGTGGCTACCTCAGTTATCAGTTGGCAGTGGGGGCGGGAATCCCCCCGGTCCTCTCCATGTTATGCTCGGTAGCTGCCGTCTTCCTCGGGGGATTGGCCATAGAGAAGTGGCTCATAAGGCCAACTTATGGGGACGAGATGTACTCCCTGATAATCACCTTCATCCTTTCCATAATCCTTCAGAATGCAGCCCTCCTGATCTTCGGCCCATATCCAGTGAAGCCCCCATCCCTTGTTTTCGGTGCCACGAACATCTTCGGGCTTTTCCATTACGGCAATCAGAGGCTCCTCTCCCTGGCACTCGCCGCGGGGATAATAGGGGCCATCATGTACCTTGTGAGGAGGACCTGGTTCGGCAAGAGCGTTAGGGCCATCTCACAGGACAGGGAGATGGCAGCCATGTTGGGTGTGGACCATCTCAAGGTCAACATGATCTCTTTTGGCCTCGGGTGCGCATTGGCTGCCTCGGCTGGGGCCATAATTGCCCCCATCTTCCCAGTGACTCCCTCTGGAAGTGGAGCCGTGAGCCTCACGGCCTTCGTTGTCGTGGTCCTGGGAGGGATGGGATCCCTCAAGGGCTGCATCGCAGGCGGGGTGATCTTGGGAGTGTTGGAGAATCTGGGAGCAGCATACATTTCCACTGACTACAGGCACATCTTCGGGTTCATAATCCTCATAGGAGTCCTGGTCTTGAGACCATGGGGCCTTTTCGGGAAAAGGATATGAAGAGAGCGGGCTTGGCAGGGGTCTTCCTTATTGCCATCTTGGTGCCTTTCTTCCTGAACCAGTATTGGCTCCATGTGGCAATAATATCGCTTTTCTACGTGATGATGGCCTCTTCGTGGAACTTGATTGCTGGCTACACAGGCCAGGTGTCCTTCGCCCATGCGGCCTTCGCTGGGGTCGGGGCTTACACCTCGGGGATGCTAGCCCTCTATGGTGGAGTTCACCCAGCCCTTGGGATTATTGCCGGAACCCTCCTCGCTGGGGTCTTGGGCCTCGGACTTGGGGGGCTGTGCATCCGGATGGGAGGCATATATCTGTCTCTCACTACTTTGGGTTTTTCGGAAATCCTCAGGATAATCATCACCAACGAGGAGCAATGGACCAGGGGCACCATGGGACTTCAGATCCCAGGTGTGTTCTCGGTATACTCCAAGACCCATTACTACTTTCTCTTCCTGGCGGTGACACTGGCCTTCTTGGTCCTCATGAGAAGGCTTCTCAACTCCGATACCGGACTGGCCTTCAGGGCCGTTCTCAATGACGAACTCGCAGCCTCCACCTCGGGGATCGATACGGTGAGGGTGAGATTGATGGCCTTCACCTCCTCGAGTGCCATGGCAGGATTGGCAGGGGGGTTGTATGGCCACTATCTCATGCTCATAACTCCGGATATTCCCTCCTTGGGCCAGATGTTCCTGGTCCTGGCCATGGCTGTCATAGGAGGGATGGGGAGCTTCGCAGGTCCCATAATAGGAGCCATTGCCCTGGAATTTCTCTCGGAATACATCCGCATCTACGGGGAATACCATCTCCTGCTCTTTGGACTAGTGGCCCTTGTCATAGCCAGGTTCGCACCCTCGGGGATGGTCGGGCTGTGGGAGAAGATTTGGAGGAGAAGGTGAAGCCGGTCTTGGAAGGAAGGGATGTGAGCAGGTCTTTCGGAGGTCTCATGGCCCTCCACAGGGTTAGCTTCCAGCTCTTCGAGGGAGAAATCGTGGGATTGATCGGCCCCAACGGATCGGGGAAGACTACACTTTTCAACGCCATAACAGGGGTCTTCCCTCCGCAGGAGGGAGAGATCCTTCTGGATGGCAAGCCCATATCCAGACTCAAACCTTTTCAGATTTGCAGGATGGGGATAGGGAGGACCTTTCAGATCGTAAGGCCCTTTCTCAAGATGACGTGCCTGGAAAACGTGCTTGTGGGGATAGTGGGGAAGGATGAGAAGGGGACTTCCAGGGAGGAGAGAGTGGAGCAAGCCCTTTTGGAGTTGGAGTTCGTGGGGCTGGGAGGCCAAAGCCACAGGCTCGCTGGGAGTCTCACCTTGCTCCAGAAGAAGATGTTGGAGCTTGCAAGGGCCCTCGCAACGAGGCCGAGGGTTCTCCTTCTGGACGAGGTTTTGGCCGGTTTGAACCCATCCGAGATCCTCCAAGCCCTGCACATGATTGAGGCCATAAGGGTCAAAAGAAAGGTCACCATATTCTGGGTGGAGCACGTGATGGGCGCCATCATGACCGCCTGCCAGAGGATAATAGTGCTCGATCAAGGAAGGAAGATCGCTGAGGGGCCTCCCGATGAGGTGAGATCCAATCCCAGGGTGATAGAGGCGTATCTGGGAGGGGCAGATGCTTGAGGTCAGGGATGTGGATGTCTTCAGGGGGGAGGCCCAGGTGCTCTGGAAGGTGAGCATGGAGGTGATGCGTGGAGAGATAGTGACGGTGCTCGGAGCCAACGGAGCTGGCAAGACCACTCTTTTCGAGACCATCTTGGGGCTCCACCATCCCGAGGGAGGGAAGATCCAATTTCTGGGTCAGGATATAACCCGAGAGCCCACCTATCGCATAGTGCGCATGGGAATGGCTTGCGTTCCCGAAGGGAGGAGAATCTTCCCCGAGATGACGGTCCAGGAGAACTTGGAGATGGGGGCGTACGCTCCCGCTGCGAGAAGGGCCATGAGGGAGAGTATGGATTGGGTCATGGACCTATTCCCCGTCCTCAGGGAGAGAAAGCACCAGGTGGCTGGCACAATGAGCGGAGGCCAGCAGCAGATGCTGGCCATAGGAAGGGCCCTCATGTCCAGGCCTTCCATGCTCCTCGTGGACGAGCTATCCTTGGGGCTAGCCCCAGTTGTGACAAACGAGATCTACTCCGCCATCAGGAAATTGAACTCCCAGGGGATGACAGTCCTTCTCATAGAGCAAAATGCCGCAAGGACCCTGAGGAACAGCCACAGGGGATATGTTCTCGAGACAGGGAGGATAGTGCTCCAAGGACCCTCGACGGATCTCCTCCACAACGATCACGTCAAAAAGGCGTACCTAGGAGGATGATGGAGCGATCAGCCGATGATCCTCATCATGAGCTTGCCAACTCCCTGTTCCACCATGTCGAGCTTCTTCGCCAGACCATAGGAGAGGTCCACATCCCTTCCCTCTATGTACGGACCCCGGTCCGTCACCACTGCCACGACCCTCTGACCATTGCGGGGATTTCTGAGCTCCACTTTGGTGCCAAGAGGAAGTTCCTTGTGGGCTATGGTTGGGGCGTACATATTGAAGGGCCTTCCATTGGCCATGGGCTTCCCATGATGCTCCTGACCATACCAGCTAGCCACAACAGGCCTCTCGGAGGAGGGATACGTGGGCCGGGTGACCTTCAGGACTTGACCAGCCCGAAGGAGCCTGGGATTGGAGATCCCGTTCTCCTTGGCCAAACCACTGGGATCCACATGAAATCTGTTCACAGCCAGGTCCCAAATCGTGTCCCCTGGCCTCGTCCTGTAATGAACTGTTTTTGGCCTAGGGGAAGGCTTTCCCGCGCTCGCTAGCGCCCCATGGGATCCCCGAAGCTCTGGGGCTGGAGCTCCTGAAACGGATTCCTTTTCCCTGGACCTCGTTTCCGATGATTGGGAAGCTTTCGCCTCTTCCAGAATGGAGGAGAAAGCTGGCATCTTCCTTATGACAGGGCCTGCTGGATTCGAGGCTGCTTGGGCCGCCAAGGCCTGGGCTTTGCCTGGAAGGACGAATCTCCTGAACTGCTCTGATAGACTCCCCATGACCCTGTGGAAGGAAAGGGGCAGGGCCTTTCTCAGAATTGGGGGTACCATATCTCCCTCCTTCTGCTCGTCTTGGGACTGTGGGTCGTGAACCTCGCTATGGCCAGATCAGCCAAGAGGCTACCTATGGTCTCTATGGTCTTGCGAAACGGAGTGTTCCTCACAGTGGCCCACCTGGGATCCGATGAGTATCGCTCTGGAAGGGTGAGATTGTAGACAATGGGAGGTATCACCTCACCCTCTTCCAGTTTGTAGGCGTGGACTCGCATCCAGGCATCTCCTCCAGGGAGACAATCGGTCACGTAATCTATGAGCACCTGTCCATTGTCGAAGATTTCCGTCACTATCTTGTCACCTCCTGGGAGGCTTCCCAGTGTGGCATCGGGGATGACCTCCACGAGATTCCATATCCCGAGGATGGCATCGTCCACCATGTTCAGGGAAGAATTGGGGATACCGAAGACAATGTCATCGAGGATCGCCTCTCCGAAGATCTTCTTCCCTGCGAAGGAGAGCCTCTCCATCAAACCCTTGGGCTCTGGCTCTCCATCTGGCCTGAAAAATCCCAGACTCAGCCCCGAGGCCAGGTCCTTGAAGAACTCGAGCATATTGCCCAGAAGACCCCTTCTCTGACCTGTCAGGATCTTTCCTTCCTCGTCCACATACTTGAAGGTGGACCCAGTGAAGAGGTCCTTGAAGAAATTGGCGAGATTGGCCATGGCATCCTTGATATCCTTTGCCAATCTCTCGAAAAAGGACCCCTGAGATTCAGGGCTGTGGAGGGGATTCTCGGAATGGAAGTCCACTCGGTCTCCACCTGGGTGAGAGAGGAGCTGGTCCTCCCTGTACATTCTTATCTGCTCGGCTAGACTTCTTGCCTGGGGCTTGAGGTCGATTCCGTTGGACCCGTAAGGCGCAGGCTTGAACCAGGAGACAGAGGGCTCTCCCTCGGGGATGGTCTCAGTCTTGGCTGCAATATGTTCCAGCTCCCGGGCAAATTCTTCCCCTCCCCTTCGGGCTTTGACCCCCTGGGGCATCTGGAGTAGTTGAAGCTCCTGTACTGGGTAGGGACCTTCCATGGGAGCAGTTCCCTTGGTCCCCCATTCCCTGTAGCAGGTCTCTTCATCCAATCGGGATGGAGGACCGAGATGTCACTTCTCGAATCAGGGAAAAGCAATTTCGATGCCAAAAATTGGATCCCACAGGAGCCTTCTCCCCTCTCCAAGGCCAGGCCTCTTTTCGCCACACTCCCCATACCTCATCCACCCACACCTTCGCCATCCTCCGACCCTATTCAGGGAGACCACCTGTATCCACCCTTTTCGGGGATCCTCTTTCCTCCAGGGCTTGCCTCAAGGTCTCGCTCAATTGCTCGACCCTAAAGGGTTTCTGGAGAACGAGCTTTATGCCTTCCTTCAAGGCCTCTCTGGCCTCCTGGGATTGGGGGAGACCTGTCATGAGAACTGTGCTCATAGGCCCCCTGAGCTCCTTCAGCCTCCTGTATGTCTCGAGGCCGTCCATGCCGGGCATACCGAGATCTAGCAAGATCAAGTCGATCTCCTCTTGGCCCCGGGCAATGATCTCTAGGGCCTCCCTTCCACCAGAGGCCACGAGGACCTTGTACCCCAAGGCCTCGAGGAGAAGCCTAGTGGATGATCTCATGGCGTCTTCGTCCTCGACCAAGAGGATCCTCTCCCCTTTTCCAGACGATATCTTTGCCTCCCTTGGGGGCGTCTCCCCAGTTCCCTCCACCATGGGCAGGTAGACCCTGAATGTAGTTCCGGCCCCGGGTGTGCTCTCCACGTCGATGAAGCCTCCGTGCCTTTTCACTATCGCATAGCAAATGCTCAGGCCGAGGCCGCTCCTTTCCCTCTCATCCTTGGTGGTGAAGAATGGATCGAATATCCTGTGCCTCACCTCAGGAGGTATGCCGACCCCAGTGTCCGACACGGATATGACAGCGTAAGTGCCAGCCTGCCACTTCTGCAGGCCCCAGGAGGTCGGATCCTCTATCCTCTGGCTTTCCATCCTTATACGGATCTCCCCTCCTTGGGGCATCGCATCTGCGGCGTTGATGCAGAGGTTCATTATCACTTGCTGAATCTGGGCAGCATCCATGCGAAAAGGGGGAAGGTCTCTCTCCTCGAGGATCACCTTGACCCTCTTGGGAAGGCTGTGGCGAAGCATCTTGACAACGGGTCTTATCACCTTTGCGAGCTCCTCCTCTCTGGGCTCTTTCGCCTCCTCCATCTTGGATGCGATGAGAATCTGCCTCACAAGATCGCTTCCCCTTTCCACGAGCGCCTGGATCTCCCCTAGGAGATCCATGGTCTCGCTTCCTGGGGAGAGGTGGGCCCTGAGGAGGGTGACATAGTTGGCCATCGCCCCGAGGAGATTGTTGAAATCGTGCGCAATTCCCGCAGCTAGCTGGCCTATTGCTTCCATCTTCTGCACCTGCCTGAGCCTCTCCTCAAGGAGTGCCCTTTGGGACACATCCCTCAAGAGAAGGATGAGATCCGCGGCCTCGATCCCATGGATCAGGCATGCCTCGAGTTCCACTTGGATCACATTGCCCCCTGAAGTGCAGAGCCTCAAGAGATGCCCACTTTTCTGCCTGGCTCCCTCGTAGCGCCTCCTGAGCATTGCCTTGAAGGAGCCCTTGTCTTCTGGGCAGAACCAATCCACCGGGTCAACACCCAGGATCTCCTCCCTCGAAACTCCAACCAGTGAACAAAGAGCGGGGTTAGCGTACACGACCTTCCCAGCCCAGAGGACGGCAACTCCTGTGAGAAGCCCTCCCAAAAGGGGCTCCAGTCTTTCCATGATGGTCATCTCTACCCCCCTTTTTGGCCTGGAGTTACAACCCCCAAAGGAAATCATCCAAGTTGATGGGTCACCCGCTGCCACGGTCCTCGACGGATGTTTCGGACCCCTGCCCCAAGATATCCCAAGCTAGAGGCATCTCCAAGCCTCTGAAAGGCCTCGGCGATCCTCCCTTGCCTTCCCAAGGTTGATCCTGGAAGGCTTCTAGTCTAGCATGAATGAGTTGAAGATTTTAAGGAAAACACTGTGGGCTGAGGGATGGTCTTGGACCGACTGGGAAAGGGGAAGGGCTACTGGGTCTTTGCAAGGTTCATTCCCCTTCTTGTATTACTTGTAGGATGGGGATGCAGCTCCGAGAGCGAGAACCCTCCTCTTTTATCCCACCCTCTGGGAAAGGTGGAGAAGGTGGAGGGCGATGTGCAGCTTTTCAAACCAGGGGCCCGAGGAGGAGTGCGCATCCACCTGGGGGATTCCCTTTCAGAAGGGGATGTGCTCAGCACCGAGGGTGGTGGCATGGCCGTTGTCCGATTGGGTGAGGTCGCTGAATTTTCCATAAGGAGTGGTTCCAGAACATGGATTAACCCAAGGATCCTGGGCGAAAAAGAGAATCCGTCCATGGTCTTGCAGAGGGGGAGGCTCTCGGTACGCTCTTTGGAGGCATCCCAATTGGGAAGCCCCCTTCTGGAGACAGCCATGCTGAGGGTGGAGGCCAAGGGGACGGATTTCGAGGTTGCAGTTGCCGAGGATTTGGGCGTCCTCCTCTGCGTCTACAAGGGGAGGGTTGAGATGGCTGGGCCTTTGGAGCCCATGGTGGTCCCTGAGAAGCATGAAGCCGAGGTGGATTTTCTGGATGGGGCCTCTGGGATGAGAAAGCTCAAAGAGAGGACAGAGGCCGACTGGGCAGCTTGGA
>JAPWUY010000036.1 GCA_028275295.1 Thermodesulfobacteriota bacterium
CAACTAGGTGATATGTTGGGGGATGTCGAGGTGAGAGCGTTGAGGGTCCAAGATGGCTCGGAGGTGGTGGAAAAGACCCTTTCCGAGCTTGCCCTCCGAAGAGATTACGGGGTTACAGTTGTGGCCCTGAAAAGGGGTTCTGAGTGGAAGGTGCCACCAGATGCCCAGGAGCCCATCCGGGCGGGGGACGTTCTCCTTGTCCTCGCTCGGGCAGAGGGAGTGGCGAAGATCCGCAGGCTTCTGTGTCACAAGGAAGAATCGTGCTGGGACACCGGGGCATGATGGGTGATGGAGGTTCTGGATGTAGGGGGATCTGGAATACCGAGTTCCAAAGAGGGGATCTCCGGGAGCGATGATACACGTGTTTGCAGCCATAGTGGGCACATTCAGGGCCCTTGCGAGAAAGTGCCCTGTTTGCAAGAGAACCCAGCTTGTGCCAGTGTCTTCCAAGGGAAAGACAGTTTCGTGCAAGTTCTGTGGGAGCGACGTGCCTCCTCCTTCCAAAGAGAAGTGAGAGAGCTTGAAAGGAGCTCGATAGTAGAAGTGTGGTCAAGACCGCATCATCCACGGTCCACAGGGAATGTGGTCTATCTAAATGATATCTCTGGACAAAGGGGTCCATGAGAGGCTCGCATTTTAAGTGCCAGATCCGGTCCATGGGTCATTGGAAAAATGGGGCTAGAATTTCGAGGGGCCAAAGATGAGTCCAAAGATAGTTGTTTTGGATGGTTATACCCTCAATCCTGGGGACAATCCCTGGACAGAACTTTCAGAGCTTGGAGAGTTAGTGGTCTACGATCGAACGAGCCCCCAGGAGATCCTCCAAAGGGTAAAGGATGCTGAGATCATCCTCACCAACAAGACTCGCCTGGACAAAAGGGCCATAGAAGAGGCCGGGAATCTCAAGTTCATAGCTGTCTTGGCAACAGGTTACGATGTCGTGGACATTCAAGCTGCTGGGCGCCAGGGAATTCCAGTCTCCAATGTCCCGGAATACGGGACGAATACCGTGGCTGAGCACACCTTTGCCCTAGTGCTGGAGTTGGCCAGGAGGCCAGCTCTTCACGACTCTGCCATAAGGGCAGGGGAGTGGAAGGAAGACTGGTGCTTCTGGAAGGTACCTCTGGTGGAGCTCGCTGGAAAGACGATGGGTATCGTGGGATTCGGAAGGATAGGGAGAAGGGTGGGGCAAATCGCCAACGCGTTCGGGATGGAGGTCATAGCGTACGATGTCCAAAGGTCGAATGAGCCCGACTACAGGCCCTTCAGGTGGGTGAGTCTTGAAGAGCTTTTCTCCATTTCCGATTTCGTGAGCCTCCACTGCAACCAGACAGAGGAGAACAAAGGCTTTGTGAACATGGAGCTCCTCAAGAGGATGAAGCCCACGGCTTTTCTCATAAACACATCCAGAGGAGGCCTCGTGAAAGAGGAAGACCTCGCCAGGGCCCTCGAGGAGGGGATCATAGCTGGAGCAGCTCTGGATGTCTTTCCCAAGGAGCCCCTAGATAGAGAGAGTCCCCTCTTCGGGGCCCCAAACCTCGTAATGACTCCTCATTTGGCCTGGGCCACCCTGGAGGCTAGAAAGAGGTTGATGAGGACCACGGTGGAGAACGTCAAGGCCTTCCTCCGCGGCAATCCAAGAAATGTCGTCAACGCACCCTGGCTCGAGGCCGAGAAAGCCCCTTGATTCTTTTTTATACTTGGAAGGGAAAGGAGAGTTGCTCCCGGCTGTGAAGATACTTCTCACGGGGCCTCCTGGCTGTGGAAAATCCACCTTAGTGGAGAAGGTGATCCAGAGGCTCAGGAGACCGGCTTCGGGGTTCATCACTCGAGAGATGAGGGAGGGGAAAAGGAGGGTCGGGTTCTCCATAAAGACATTGGACGGGAAAGAGGCAATTCTCGCGCACAGAGACAGGAAGAGCCCCCTGAGGGTGGGGCCGTACGGTGTTTGCCTGGAGGAATTCGAGGAGCTTGCCTTGCCCTCGATAAAGGCCGCTCGGGAGGGACAGGTTGTGGTAATGGACGAGATAGGCAAGATGGAAATACTCTCCGCCAAGTTCCGAAAAGCCGTCGAGGAAGTCCTGGAAGCTCCCTGGGATCTGCTCGCAACCGTGGGAAAGGGAAAGGATCCATTTCTGCTTTGGGTGAGGTCCCACCCCTCAGTGAGGCTCATCAATGTGACCCTTGAGAACAGAGAGGGTCTCGTGGAGGAGATTCTGGAGGCATTGGACCCAGCGAGTTAGCCCGAGGGGTAAGGTCAAAACCCATGGCTCGCTGCAATCTCTGCGGAAAGAAGGGGAGAGACGTATCGGGGATCCTGGGGTTCTGTGTCTCGTGTGTGAGGACCCGCTTCGAGGAGATATGGCCAGAGATAGAGAAGGTCCACCATGAATCCAGGAGGAGGTTCTCTCTCCCTCTCTATCCTCCCAAGGATCCCAGTGGCTCGAGTTGCAACATATGCATGCACCAGTGTTCCATACCGGAGGGCCAAAAGGGATATTGCGGCTTGAGGCAGAGGGTATCGGGAGTGATCAGAGGGGGCCGACCCCATGAGGGGAGCGTCTCGTGGTATCACGACCCTCTCCCCACCAATTGCGTGGCCGACTGGGTCTGCCCGGGAGGAACAGGCTGCGGATATCCCAAGTATTCCAAGAGAGATGGGCCTGAGGTGGGTTATCTCAATCTGGCTGTTTTTTACCATGCCTGCTCTTTCAACTGTCTTTATTGCCAGAATCATCACTTCAAGGAGCTCACGGGAAAAGGGAGGCTCCACTCCTCAAGGGAACTGGCCCAGGCCGTCACTGAGAAGACGACTTGCATCTGCTTTTTCGGAGGGGATCCAACGCCCCAGATTCTCCATGCCATCAAGGCCTCAAAACTGGCGCTCAAAAGGAAAGAGAGAGACATTCTGAGAATATGTTGGGAGACCAATGGGGCTGTGAGGGAACCCTTCCTAGGGCATATGGCCGAGCTCTCCATGGCTTCAGGTGGGTGCATCAAGGTTGATCTCAAGGCCTGGGATCAGAGGGTGCACATGGCCCTTTGCGGAGTCTCCAACCTCCAGACAATCGAGACCATAAAGAGCCTGGCAAAGCTCTTCCCCAAGAGACCTGACCCCCCCTTCCTCATCGTCAGCACCCTTCTTGTGCCCGGGTACGTCGACGAGAAAGAGGTTGCGGGGATAGCAGCATTTCTCAGGGATCTCCACCCCGCAATCCCCTACACCCTTTTGGCCTTTTATCCTTGTTTTTGGCTCCACGATCTTCCCACAACCTCGAGGGAACACGCCCAGAGGTGTGTCGAGGTGGCTAAAGGTTTGGGCCTCCAGAGGGTGAGGCTTGGAAATGTCCATCTTCTGGGGCCTCCCTACTGAGGGGTTGACATGAAGTGAGAGTTTACCTAGGGTAAAGCCTGTCCCGGATGAGCAATTCCCCGAAAGTGAGAACCCATTCATGCAGCTGAGAAAGGAGGGCTAGAAGATGAAGACCACGATCACGGCCATAAAAGCGGATGTGGGGAGCATAGGGGGGCACATCAAGCCCAGCGAGAGGCTGTTGGATGCTGTGACAAACTATCTCGAGGAACACAGGAGGGGGCTGATCATAGATTACAAGGTCTCCTTCACGGGGGACGACATAGCCATCCTCTGCACCCATGAGAGGGGAGTGAACGACGAGAAGGTCCACAAGCTCGCCTGGGAGGCCTTCTGGGAAGGAGCTGAGGTGGCCAAGAAGCAGGGCCTTTACGGAGCAGGCCAGGATCTCCTCAAGGACGCCTTCTCGGGAAACGTGAAAGGGCTCGGCCCTGCTGTGGCTGAGATGGAGTTCGAGGAGAGGCCCAACGAGCCCTTCCTGTTCTTCGCCGCCGACAAGACGGACCCAGGCGCTTACAACCTACCCCTCTATTTGGGATTCTGTGATCCCATGTTCAACAGCGGCCTCATCCTCTCCCCTGGGATGTTCAAGGGCTTCAAATTCACCATCATGGATGTCAACTACGTGGAAGCTGACCGAGTCATAGAGCTCAACGCGCCGGAAGAGCTCTACGATATAGCGGCACTCCTCAGAGACCCGGAAAGGTTCGTGGTGGAGTCCATCCATTCTCGCACAACGGGCGAGCAAGCTGTGGCAGTGAGCACGACTAGGCTCCACAACATAGCCGGAAAATACACAGGCAAGGACGATCCCATCATGATAGTGAGGGTCCAAGGAGCGTTTCCAGCAACAGGGGAGATTCTGGCTCCTTTCAGCATCGGCCACTTCGTGGCAGGTTTCATGAGGGGAAGCCACACGGGACCTCTCATGCCAGTGAAGAGAAACTCCACCATATCCTATTTTGACGGGCCCCCTGTTGTGAGCTGTGCAGCCTACTGTGTCCATGAGGGCCATCTCACGGAATCAGCAGATGCCTTCGATCATCCTTTTTGGGACTATGTGAGACAGGAGGTCTCGAGAAAAGCCCTGGAAATAAGGAGACAGGGGTTCTTCGGAAACGCCATGCTCCCCTTCTCGGAGCTGGAATATGGCGGAATAGTGGAGAAGCTCTCCAAGCTGGACTCGAGATTCGTAGTGAGATCCTAGAGCGTGGAATGGGGCTCCCCCTGGTGGGCGAGCCCCGTTCTATCCGGGTGAAAATGGAAGAACTCGGGAACTGAAGGGCGATGGGTGAGGGGTCGGGGAATCGCCAACGTGTTGACATATTTTCCTTTGCCCACGTAAAATAAGACGGAGTTCAACTCAGAGGGTTCCAGGGCCTGGCTCATCCGCCAGATACCCACACCTAAAGAGCGCACCGCGCTTGCCGTTTACCGCGAGGATAGCGGGCTTGAATCGAGGAGTCCCGAGCTCAAAACGGCAAGTTTGTGGATAGAGAGCGGAACGGGAGATGGACTTCGGGGTTGGCTCGGAGGTCTCCTCGAGAATCTTCGAGTGGTAGCGTGTTCCCTGCGGATGGCTCTCTGATGAAAAGGAAGTGGTGGGTGCGTCTCGATCCCCAAAGGCTCGCGATCCGAGGCCAAAAGGGCAATGAACTTTTTAGTTCTGTGGGTCAAGGGGGCCTCCCTCCCCATGTCCTCTCGTGGAAGCTCATCCCCCTCAAAAGCCAAAAGACCTTACCCTCAGAAAAGGATCCGGGCCTTCCTCCCCGTCAAGGTGCGGGAAACTCCCTGCTCATCACTCTAAGAGGGGAAGTGGGCGAGGTCTATCCCTTTAGATCCTCGGTCCCGTGCGGAGAAGGTCTTCGGAGAGTCGAGGGGGCGAGAAAGGTGCCCTTGTGGAGAGATTACCCCATACGGTCTTTTAAGCGAGGGAATAGGAACAGATGAGCTATCAAATAGCCATGGCGGGAAAGGGGGGAACGGGCAAAACCACGATAGCCGCTCTCCTCATAAGATACTTGGTGGATACTGGAAGGAAGCCCGTTCTGGCAGTGGATGCCGATGCCAATGCGAACCTCAACGAGATGCTGGGCCTTGTCGTCCACAAGGTGATAGGGGATGCCAGGGACGAGATGAAGACCAAAGTCCCCGTGGGCATGACCAAGGAAACTTACATGGAGATGAAGGTGCAGGAAGCCTTGGTGGAGGCAGATGGTTTCGATCTCATAGTAATGGGAAGACCCGAAGGGCCTGGCTGTTACTGCTATGCCAACACCCTCCTCAGCAAGTACCTGGACATCCTCCAGAGAAACTACCCCTATGTTGTGGTGGACAATGAGGCTGGTCTCGAGCATCTTAGCCGCCTAAATCAGAAAGAGGTGGATCTTATGATTGTGGTCACGGATGCGACAAAGCGGGGTCTACTCACGGCAGAGAGGGTGAGAGATCTCGTGGAAGAGCTCAAGATAAGGGTCGAGGATTTGAAGGTGATAGTGAACAGGTGCCCTGAGGACGTGGATCGAGGGTTTTTTGCGGAGGAGCTCCGAAGGAGGGGATTGGAACTGGCGGGGGTAGTGCCGGCTGATCCCCAGGTGGCGGAATTTGACCTCAAGGGGAGACCCGTGATGGAGCTTCCCAGGGAGTCTCCGGCTGTCGCTGCCCTCTACGAGATAATGGATAGGGTTCTCGATGGGAGGTGAGGAGAGTCAGGTTGGAAAGAGACGCGGAGGAAAGTATAATAGGCCCCTTGGAAATGGAGGATTTTTTGAGGGGTTATGGAAAATAGGATCTCGCAATGAGGTCCTCTATACCGCGAAGGGAATGGGAGGTCACCGTGGCTGCGAAACTCATCAAAGGTGCTGAGGTGGCAAAGGAGATCAGGGAGGAATTGAGGCAACAGGTGGCTCAGATGAAGGAGAAGTACGGGGTCGTGCCAGGCCTTGTGACGATTCTGGTAGGTGAAAATCCCGCCTCCCAGAGCTACGTGAGGGCCAAGCAGCAGACCGCTCACGAGCTGGGTTTCTATTCGGTGCAGGAGGATAGACCGGCGGACATCACCGAGGCCGAGCTCCTGGCCCTCATAGACAAGTACAACAAGGATCCCAAGATACACGGAATACTGGTTCAGCTTCCCCTCCCCAAACATATAGACGAGACGAGGGTGCTTTACGCCATAGATCCTGACAAGGATGTCGATGCCTTTCATCCGGTGAATGTGGGGAAGCTCATGATAGGAACGGCGGATTTCCTCCCGTGCACCCCTGCGGGGATCCAGGAGCTCCTCATAAGGTCCGGCACCAAGATAGAGGGGGCGGAGGTAGTAGTGGTTGGAAGGTCCAACATAGTTGGCAAGCCCATTGCCAACATGCTCATGCAGAAGGGCCCAGGAGCGAATGCGACGGTCACAGTGGTCCACACCAAGACAAGGGATGTGGCCTTCCATACGAGAAGGGCGGACATCCTCATTGTGGCAGCCGGAGTGCCCGAATATATCAAGGGTGACATGGTGAAGGAAGGGGCTGTGGTGATAGACGTGGGGGTTAACGAGGTGGGTAGGACTCCCGATGGAAAGAGGAAACTGGTCGGAGATGTGGCATTCAACGAGGTTGTGGACAAGGTGGCAGCCATAACCCCGGTGCCCGGTGGGGTGGGACCCATGACCATCACCATGCTCATGAAGAACACCGTGAAGGCTGCCATGAAGGCAGTTGGGGCCTGAAGAGTTGATGTCGAGTTCTCTGCGCAGAGCCTGAAGGGGACGCGCCAAAGAATCTCTTACAGGGGGTGAAAAATTGGCTTTCGCGATTCCTACCATCAAGTACACGGGGAAGATCAGGGAAGTGGTCTTGGGGACGGAGCCCAAGACGGTGCGCGTGGGCGGAGAGGACTGTTATCCATTTCACTTGTTCGAAGGGAGCATGCCCAACAAGCCCCTCATTGCCATGGAAGTGTGGGACATGAGGCCAGAGGGATGGCCAGAGGCATGCGAGAAGCCCTTCGAGGATGTCCTGGATGATCCAGGGGCTTGGGCCAAGAAGTGTGTCGAGAAATACGGGGCAGAGGCAATCGCGATCCAGCTCAAGTCCACGGATCCCAATGGTCTCGATGCCCCTCCGGAGAAGGCGAGCGAGGCAGTGGGGAAGGTCTTGGCTGCGGTGGATGTGCCCGTGATAGTGTGGGGAACTGCCAACCCAGCCAAGGATGCGGCTGTGCTCAGGAAGATAGCCGAGGATTATCAGAATAGGAACCTGTTATTGGGCCCGGTCGAGGAGGAAAACCACAAGGCTATCGGGGCTGCAGCCCTCGGCTTCGGACACACGGTCATTGCGAGCTCTCCCATAGATGTGAACTTGGCAAAACAGCTCAACATCCTATTGGGAAACCTGGGGGTCCCCAGGGACAAGATAGTCATTGACCCAACCACAGGGGGCTTGGGCTACGGCCTCGAGTACACTTACTCCGTCATGGAAAGGATCCGGATGGCGGCCCTTGTCCAGGAGGATGATCAGCTCGCCCAGCCCATGATCAACAATATCGGTAACGAGGTCTGGAAGACCAAGGAAGCCAAGGTGGGCTCGGACGAGGCTCCCGAGCTGGGTGATCCCGAGATGAGGGGCATCCTCATGGAGACGGTGACAGCGGTATCCTTCCTGATGGCAGGGTCCGATATAGTCATCCTTCGCCATCCCAAGACTGTGCAGCTGGTGAAGAAATTTATGGAGAGAATGATGGCCAAGAGGGCGGAGGCTCCGGCCAGGCTCAAGGTCCAGAGGGAAAAGGCGAAGCCCATAGCCGCTGCGGCAAAGCCTGCCGCTGCCCAGGCCCCAAAGCCTGCTGCTGCTCCGCCGCCACCTCCGCCAAAAGTGGCTGCTCCTCCACCGCCACCTCCACCGCCCCAGCCGGCTCCAAAGGTGGAAGAGGTGGTGAAGCCTGCCGAGGATTTGGAGGCTAAAAAGAGGGAGGAGGCTGAGGCCAAGGCGAGGGAGGAGGCAGAAGCTCGAGCCAAACAAGAGGCGGAAGCAAAGGCCCGTGCCGAGGCCGAGGCCAGGGCTAGGGCAGAGGCAGAGGCCAAGGCGAGGGCCGAGGCCGAGGCGAAGGCCAGGGCCGAGGAGGAAGCCAGGGCCAGGGAAGAGGCCAAAGCCAAGGCTGAAGAGGAGCTCATGGAGCTCAGGAGAAGGAGAAGGGAAGAGAGGGAAAGGAGGCGGGCGGAGCTTCACGTTGTTGAGAAGAAAGACGTTCAGTACGGCAAGGGACCTGAGCCTGGAACAGCTGGTCCGGATGGTATTTACATCCTGAGGCAGCTGGAGAGATGGAGGCTCAGGGGAGACGGAATTCTCAGGAGATAGGGGACTTTTCCTGGTACTTTGGGGGGATAAACTGAAAGTTGGATGCTCGCATCCGCGGAAAGGTCCCCCTTTCCGAAAAAAAGAGCGGAGGAGGAACCGCTATGGCAGAGGAAAAGAAGGAGAAATTGGCAGCCGTGGCCGAAGCGAAGACCAAGAAGGTCGATCCAAAAGAATTGAGCGTTGATCCGGCCACACAGGTGGTCTTGGCCAAGGCTCAGGCCGAGCAGGTCGAGACCATTTTCGACAGGGCCCAGACCATGAAGCCCTGCAACATAGGCGAGCAAGGCACCTGCTGCAAGATGTGCGCTCAGGGCCCCTGCAGGCTTCCTCTCACCAAGAAGGATATGGAGGGGCCGGACACCAGAAAGGGTCTGTGCGGTGCTACTCCGGAGACCATAGCCGCCAGGAACTTCGCGAGGATGGTAGCAGCGGGAGCTGCCTCCCACAGTGACCACGGAAGGGCAGTGGCAGAGGTCTTTCTGGCTGCAGCGAGAAGGGAGGCCCCGGATTACGACATCCAGGACAGGCAGAAGCTCCTCGAGATAGCACCGGATTTCGGCGTCCCAACCCACGTCATAGAGAACGGAGAGGAGGTCGAGAGGGACATTTACGAGATAGCTGTGGAGGTGGGGGAGAAGGCTCTGGCTGAGTGGGGGAAACAGGAAGGCGAGATTTACTATGCCAAGAGGGCACCTCAAGCCAGGTACGAGCTATGGAAGAAACTGGATGTCATCCCTAGGGGGATAGACAGGGAGATAGTGGAGATAATGCACAGGACCCACATGGGGGTGGATCAGGATTACAAGAACTTGGTCAAACAGTGCGCAAGGGCTGCCCTCGCAGACGGATGGGCTGGTTCCATGATGGCTACGGACCTCCAGGATGTGCTTTTCGGAACCCCTTATCCCGTTCAGGGAGAGATAAATCTCGGAGTTCTCAAGGCCGACCATGTGAACATCATAGTCCACGGTCA